>JBBSTP010000058.1:0-10715 GCA_038235795.1 Lysobacterales bacterium
ATTGTAGGCAATCGATCTCCAATTCGGCAACTGCCAGCAGATGAACCCGGTCGGGTCCGGGAGGAACCGCTAAACTTGGCGGCTCGCTGCACCGGAGCCATCCGCCTTGATCAAGCCACGTACCCCGCCCGGGGTCATGGAGCTGCTGCCCCGTGACCAGATCGCGTTCCAGCGCATGCTGGACACCATCCGCAAGACCTTCGAGGGGTTCGGCTTCCTGCCGGTGGAAACCCCGGTGATGGAGCTGTCTGACGTGCTGCTGACCAAGACCGGCGGCGAGACTGAGCGCCAGGTGTATTTCGTGCAGTCCACCGGGGCACTGGGCAAGCTGTCCGAGAGCGGCGCGGGCGATGGCCTGCCCGAGCTCGCCCTGCGCTTCGACCTGACCGTGCCGCTGGCGCGCTACGTGGCCGAGCACGAGCACGACCTTGCGTTTCCGTTCCGTCGTTACCAGATGCAGCGCGTCTATCGCGGCGAGCGTGCGCAGCGCGGTCGCTTCCGCGAATTCTACCAATGCGACATCGACGTGATCGGCAAGGACACCCTGTCGCCGCGCTTCGATGCCGAGATCCCTGCAGTCATCGCGGCAGTGTTCGAGCGACTGGCGATTGGCGCCTTCACCATCCAGCTCAATCACCGCAAGTTGCTGCGGGGCTATTTCGAAGGTGTCGGCATCCACGGCGAGCAGCAGTTCGCAGTGCTGCGCGAGCTGGACAAGCTGGACAAGCGGGGCATCGATGCGGTGCGCGCGACCTTGGCGGGCGAGGGATTCGGCCTGCAGGCCGCTGCGATCGACAAGCTGATGGTGTTCTCGCAGGTGCGCTCCAGCGGTCATGACGACGCGTTGGCCAAGCTGGAAGCGCTCGGTGCCGGCACGCCGCTGTTCGAGGAAGGCCGCGACGAACTGCGGGCGATCCTGCACCTGTTGCGTGCGCTCGGCGTGGCCGAATCGCGCTACGCGCTCAACCTGTCGATCGCGCGTGGCCTGGATTACTACACCGGCGTGGTCTACGAGACCAAGCTGGATGCGCATCCGCAGATCGGTTCGATATGTTCGGGCGGCCGCTACGACAACCTAGCCAGCCATTACAGCAAGTCCAAGCTGCCCGGCGTGGGCATTTCCATCGGCCTGACCCGCTTGTTCTATCAGCTGCGCGAGGCTGGCCTGGTGACGACGGCCGAAAGCTCAGTGGACGTGCTGGTCTCATTGCTGGATGACGATGGCCTCGCCCATGCATTGGCATTGTCGCAACGGCTTCGTGCTGGCGGGCTGAACGTGGAAACCCAACTAGAGCCGCGCAAGCTGGCCAAGCAGATGCAGTACGCCGACCGTGCCGGCATCCGCTTCGTGGTGATCCGTGGCGAGGAAGAGGCCGCGCGTGGCCTGGTCGCGGTCAAGGACCTGCGTCGCGGCGAACAGTTCGATGTTGCCGAAACCGAGCTTGCGGCCACCCTGCAGGTCGAGCGCGAACAGTTGCGTACCCAAGGCCTGCCCGCGTGATCGACACGATCGCAGGCTGCGTCGAGCTAGACGGCGTTTCTCTGACCCGCGATCAATTGGTGGCGGTCGCCCGCGGCGCCCAGGTCAGCCTGGCTGAATCCTCACTCGGTGCGGTCGCGCGCGCCGCCGAGTTCCTTGCCGAACAGGTGCGCCGCGAAGAACCGATCTATGGTGTTTCGACCGGCTTCGGCAGCAATGCCGACAAACTGCTGGGTGCGCATCCTTCGCGTGATGAGCTGGCCGGTGGCGTGGCATCGGGCCGTTCGTTGCACGTGGAGCTGCAGCAGAACCTGATTCTCACCCATGCGGTGTGCGTCGGCGAACCGTTTGCGCCCGACGTGGTGCGAGCGATGCTGTGCATCCGCATCAACACGCTGCTGCGCGGGCATTCTGGCATTCGCGTACAGACCTTGCGGGCGCTGGCGGCGATGCTCAATGCCGGCATCGTGCCGGTGGTGCCGCAATTGGGTTCGGTCGGCGCCTCGGGTGACCTGGGGCCTTTGTCGCACCTTGCCATCGTCCTGCTCGGTGGCGGCGAAGCCTTCTTCGAAGGCACTCGCATGCCAGGCGCGCAGGCGCTGGTGCAGGCGGGCTTGCAGCCAGTGACGTTGTCCTACAAGGAAGGCCTGGCCCTCAACAACGGTACCGCGCAGATGCTGGCAACCGGCGTGCTGGCGCTGCAGCAGCTCGATGATCTCTTGGACACCGCCGACCTTGCTGCGGCGATGACGATCGACGCGTTCGCAGGGCGGCTAGGGGCGTTCGCGCCGGAAGTGCATGCGCTGCGCCCGCATCCGGGGCAGGTGCATGTCGCGGGGAATTTGCGCCGGCTGCTGGCAGGTTCGACGTTGGCCGACATCGCCTATCACCTGGTGCCGAAATTCCGGCCGTGGCTGCCGACCTCATGGGATACGGTGCAGGCGCAGCGGCTCAGCTTCGACATCGGCTGGGATTGGGTGCCCTTCGGCCAGCGCCATGGACGCGAGAAGTTTTACCAACGCTTCCGCCCGTTTCGTGGTGGCAAGAAGCATCAACCACAGGACAGCTATTCGCTGCGTTGCATCCCGCAGGTGCATGGCGCCGTGCGCGACGCGGTCGAGCAGGCCAAGCGCGTGTTCGATGTCGAACTCAATGCGGTCACCGACAATCCGCTGGTGTTCCCGGACGCCCAGGCCGAACACGCGGGCGAGCTTGCCGTGGATCGGCAGGTGATTTCCGCCGGCCACTTCCACGGCATGCCGCTGGCGCTGGCAATGAGCTACGTCAAGGCCGCGATCCCGGTGCTGGCGTCGATCTCCGAGCGCCGCCTCAACAAGCTGGTCGACCCGGCCACCAATGACGGGCTGCCCGCCTTCCTGATCGGCAACGAGGACGGCACCGAGTCTGGTCACATGATCGTCCAGTACACCGCGGCGGCGATCGTCAACGACCTCACCAGCCGCGCGATGCCGGCGTCGGTGTATTCGATCCCGACGTCTGCAAATGCAGAAGACCATGTCTCGATGGGCGCCAATGAGGCGCGCCATGTGCTGGCGATGGCGGCCGACTTGGGCAAGGTGCTGGCGCTGGAGCTGTACACCGCGGCGCAGGCGCTGGACTTGCGCCGCGACATGATCAACGCAGCGCGAGACCTGGCGGCGCGCGCCACTGCCGAAGAATTCGCTGCGAAGGTGCATTGCGGTCCATTGGCGGGTGACCCGCAACGCGAGCGTTTCATTGCCGAAGTCGACGGTTTGCGCGCCGAGATCGCGGCCGCCGATTCGTTCCAGCCTGGCGCTGCCGTTGTGGCGGCGCACGCGGCAATCCGCTCGCGCCTGCCATTCCTCGACCGAGATCGCGCAATGGATGGCGAGGTTGCCACCATCGTGCGGATGGTCGCTGAAGGCGACATCTTGGAGGCTGTCAGGACCTGCGGGGCGAGGTGATTTGTCCGCGGTAGCGCTACAGGCAGTGACACTCGACAGACCTGATAACTGAGTGGGGGTTTGACTTGGTGCGTGCTGCTGCGTTAACGTAGTAGCGCGTTAATACATCAATCACCGAATTATCGATCCTCCAGATTTCGGTTGGTTCCAGATTCGTCCGTTTCCAGACTCGTGCCCGCATGAAGCAGCGCCCACAACCCTTGCCCGACTACGACGTCGCTGCCGCGCTCGATGCGTTGTCGCACGCACTTGCTTCGCTGAAAAGCGGCGAGGAAGTGCGTGCGTTCCTGGAGGACTTGTGCACTCCGGCTGAGCTGGAATCGATGGGGGATCGCTGGAAAGTCGTGCCGTTGCTGTTGCAGGGCATTCCGTATCGCGAGATCCACGACCGCACCTTGGTCAGCGTCACTACCATCGGTCGCGTGGCGCGCACGATGGATCGTGGTACCGGGGGCTATGCCGCCACTGCGTGCCGCCTGCGCCTCCCCCTCGCTTCGCATTGAGCCCAACCCTATGAGTCCCTCCGTCAATCCGGCGGTGCGTGATCGATTGCGCATCGCCATCCAGAAGAACGGCCGCCTCAGCGATCCGGCACGTGCATTGCTGGCCGCGTGTGGCCTGAGCTGGCGCGAAAGTCGTGATCGCCTGTTTTGCTATGGCGAAAGCGCACCGATCGATTTGCTGCTGGTCCGCGACGACGATATCCCCGGGCTGATCGCCGGGGGGCTGTGCGACCTTGGGGTTGTGGGCCGCAACGTGTTGCTGGAGCAGGCCGCAGAACGCAGGCAGTCGGGCTTGCCCGAAGCATTCCGTGAGCTGCGCCCGCTGGGATTCGGCGGCTGCACGCTTTCGCTGGCGATTCCCGATGACTGGGAATGGCAGGGGCCGATGCAGTTGCAGGGCAAGCGCATCGCCACCAGCTACCCGGCGCTGCTGAGGGAGTGGTTGCAGCTCTCTGGCGTTGAAGCCAGCGTGGTGACGCTGTCGGGTTCGGTCGAGATCGCACCACGTTTGGGTCAGGCAGACGTGGTGTGCGACCTGGTGTCAAGCGGCGCGACGCTCGCGGCCAACCACCTCAAGCCGGTGCATGTGATCCTGCAAACCGAAGCCGTGCTGGCGGCGCCGGCATTGCCGTTCGGCGATGTACGCGCGGACCTGGCGGACATGCTGTTGCGTCGCCTGGATGGCGTGCTGCGGATCCGCGACAGCAAATTGCTGCTGTTCCAGGCCTCGCGTGATTGCCTGGATGAGGTGATTGCCCTGCTCCCCGACGCCGAAGCGCCAACCATGCTCCAGGTGGATGGCAGCGATGCGATCGCACTGCAGGCTTTGTGCCACGGCGTGGTGACATGGCAGCGACTGGAAGACCTCAAGCGCGCGGGCGCGCGCGGCCTCATGGTATTGCCGGTCGAGAGGATGCTGGCGTGAACCGGATCGACTGGTCGGTGCTGGACGACGCTGCCAAGGCGAATGTCCTGCAGCGCCCGGTGCAGGCGGTGTCCGATGCCGTGCGTGACGCGGTGTCGCGCATTCGCGTGCAGGTCGCCGCCGAGGGCGATGCGGCGCTACGTGCATTGACGCTGCAGTTCGATCGCGTGTCCCTGGGCGAATTCGAAGTCGGCGAAGCCGAATTTGCTGCCGCGGAAGCGGCCGTGCCTGCATCGCTGCGCGACGCAATGCGCGAGGCTGCAGGACGCATCGAGGCGTTTCATCGCGCGGGCATGGCCGCGCCGTATGCAGTCGAGACCGCGCCCGGGGTGCGCTGCGAACGCATCCAGCGGCCGATCGGTCGGGTCGGGCTGTACGTGCCTGCGGGCAGTGCGCCATTGCCGTCGACCGCATTGATGCTGACGATTCCCGCGCGGCTTGCCGGATGTCCCGAGATCATCCTGTGCACGCCGCCGCGCACCTACGGCCAAGCCGATCCTGCGGTGCTGGTCGCTGCGCGGATGACGCCGGGCGTGCGGGTGTTCAAGCTCGGCGGTGCACAGGCGATCGTCGCGATGGCGGTTGGTACCTCACGCATTCCTCGGTGCGACAAGCTGTTCGGGCCGGGCAATGGGTTTGTCGATGAAGCCAAGCGACAGGTCACGCAGGAACTTGGCGGACCAGCGATCGACATGCCGGCCGGGCCATCGGAAGTATTGGTGATCGCCGATGCGGGCGCCGATCCAGCGTTTGTCGCGGCCGACCTGTTGTCGCAGGCCGAACATGGGCCGGATTCGCAGGTGCTGCTAATCACGGATTCGGCAGACTTGCTGGATGCATCGCTGCTCGAAGTGCAGCAGCAGCTGGCGGACCTGCCGCGCGCCGACATCGCCCGCACCGCACTCAGTGCTTCGCGCGCGGTACTGGTGGACACGCTCGAAACTGCATTCGAGATCAGCAATGCGTATGCACCAGAGCACCTGATCCTGGCCTTGCGCGATCCGCAGGCATGGGTCGGACGCGTGACCAGCGCAGGCAGCGTTTTTCTGGGCGACTGGACGCCGGAGGCGCTCGGCGACTACTGCAGTGGCAGCAACCATGTGCTGCCCACTGGTGGCGCGGCGCGGGCATGGAGCGGTTTGAGTGTGGCCAGTTTCCAGAAGGCGATTACCGTGCAGATCGCGACTCGGCAGGGCATTGCGGCCGCTGGCCCGTGCGCGGCGACGCTAGCCCACGCCGAAGGCCTGCAGGCGCATGCACGCGCAGTCGAGTTGCGCCTGCAGCGCGTGAGTGGACGGGCGCAAGCATGAGCACGGTGTCCGCCTTGCTTCGCCGCGACCTGCGGGATTTTGTCGGCTATCGCTCCGCGCGGAGCGACTCCATTGAAGGCGATGTCTGGCTCAATGCCAATGAGTCGCCGTGGGCCAATGCCGGTACTCTGGCAAGCGATTTGCGACGCTATCCGTCACCGCAGCCGGAACGCCTGCGCGCTGCGTTGGCGCGCCTGTACGACATCACACCCGGACAATTGCTGGTGGGCCGTGGCAGCGACGAAGGCATCGACCTGTTGTTGCGCGCGTTCTGCATGCCGGGTCAGGACCGCATCGTGATCGCGCCGCCGGTGTTCGGCATGTATGCGGTGTGTGCGCGCCTGCACGGCACGCGCGTGATTGAAGTGCCGTTGGTGGATGGGCCGGCCGGGCTGAATGCCGATCTCAAGGCCATGGTCGATGCGGTGATCAGCCAGGATGCGCGGATGCTGTTCTTATGTTCGCCCGGCAATCCTTCGGGCGAGGCACTGGATGTGGCTGCAATCGCCGCGGTGGCCGAACGCTTACGCGGTCGTGCGATCGTGGTGGTCGACGAGGCCTACGCCGAGTTCAGCGAGCAACCATCGTCGACCGGGTTGCTGGAGGCGCACGACAATGTGGCCGTGCTACGCACGTTGTCGAAGGCCCATGCCCTGGCGGCCGCGCGGATCGGCTGCGTGATTGGATCTATCGAGATGATCGAAGCGCTGCGTCGCTGCCAGGCGCCGTATCCGGTGCCGCAGCCGTGTGCCGATATTGCATGCGATGCACTGTCGGAGGCCGCATTGCAGGCGACGGGTGAACGCGTGCGCGAGACGTGCGCAGAACGCTCGAAGGTCGAACAGGCCATGGCGGGATTGCCGGGCGTGCGGCGCATGTATGCCTCGCAGGGCAATTTCCTGCTCGTGCGATTCGACGACGCGGACCACGCATTCCGGAGCCTGCTGCGGGCCGGTGTGGTGGTGCGTGACATGCGCAGCCAGCCGCAACTCGGCGATGCCTTGCGGATCACCATTGGTAGTGCGGATCAGAATGCACGCGTCCTCGCGGCGCTGGCGGAAGACAAGGCAGAAGCAGCATGAGCAACGGCACCCCCATCCTGTTCGTCGATCGCGATGGCACCCTGATCGAAGAACCCGAAGACTTCCAGATCGATCGCCTCGACAAGCTGCGTTTCGTGGCAGGGGTGATACCGGCGATGCTGCGCCTGCGCGACGCGGGCTATCAGTTCGTGATCGTCAGCAACCAGGACGGACTTGGTCGTGAGGCCTATCCGCAGGCGTCGTTCGATGGGCCACAGGCATTGATGATGCAGGTGTTCGAAAGCCAGGGCATCGAGTTCCGAGAAGTTCTTATTGACTGCAGTTTTCCCGCAGACAATGCACCCACGCGCAAACCGGCGCTGGGACTTGTCCACCATTACCTGAAGGATCGCGGCATCGACTGGGCGCGCAGTGCGATGGTCGGCGACCGCGATACCGACATCACGTTTGCCGACAACCTCGGTATTCGTGGGTTCCAGTTGCGCACGCCGCAGTTTGGCGGGCAGTGGGATTGGGCCGGGATTGCCCACGCGCTGGCAGATGCACCGCGCACTGCAATCGTGAAACGCGATACCCGTGAAACCAGGGTCGAGGTCGAAGTCGACCTCGACCGCAGCGGGGAGCCGGACATCAAGACCGGGCTGGGCTTCTTCGACCATATGCTGGAACAGCTCGGCAAGCATGGCGGCTTCGCGTTGCGCGTGCGCTGCGAGGGCGACCTGCACATCGACGAGCACCACACCATCGAGGACACCGCGCTCGCACTCGGGCAGGCGCTTGCCGAAGCACTCGGCAACAAGCGCGGCATTGGCCGCTACGGTTTCGTGCTGCCAATGGACGAGACCCTGGCCAGCGCCGCGCTGGATTGTTCGGGCCGGCCGTGTTTCGAGTTCAGCGGCTCATTCGCGCGTGAACGCGTCGGTGACATGCCGACCGAACTGGTTCCGCATTTCTTCCGCTCGCTGTGCGATGGCGCGCGCCTGAACCTGCATCTGACCGTCAACGGCGACAACGACCACCACAAGGTGGAAGCCTGCTTCAAGGTGGTGGCGCGTGCGCTGCGGCAAGCCTTGCGACGCGAAGGCAGCGAACTGCCGAGCACCAAAGGCGTGCTGTGAAACCCGATGAATCGACCGACGTTGCATTGATCGATGCCGGCGGCGCCAATCTCGGCTCCGTGCGCTATGCACTGGAGCGGCTTGGCGTGCACGCGCGGATCGTGCGCGATGCGGATGGCCTGCGCGGCGCACAACGGGTCATCCTGCCGGGTGTCGGCGCAGCGGCGCCGGCCATGGCATTGCTGCGCGCGCGCGGACTGGATGTCGCCTTGCATGAACTCGAGGTTCCCTTGCTCGGCATTTGCCTGGGCATGCAACTGCTGTTCGACGCGAGCGAGGAGGGCAATGTCGATTGCCTAAGCCTGCTGCCGGGCACGGTGCGCCGGATGCAGGGCAGCGCATCGTTGCGGGTGCCGCATATGGGTTGGAACACGCTCGAAGTCGTGCGCGATTCTCCTCTGCTAGCCGGCATCGCCACGCCCGCGCACGCGTATTTCGTGCATGGTTACGCAGCGCCGGCCACCGATGACTGCATTGCCCGTTGCACGCACGGTGAACCGTTCGCCGCCTGCGTCGAACGCGGCCGCATCGCCGGCATGCAATTCCATCCGGAGCGTTCGGCCGATACGGGCTCGATCTTGCTCGCCAATTTCCTGCATTGGAACCCGCCGTGAGAAAGCGTCCATGAGTGCCCTCCTGTATCCAGCCATCGACGTGCGCGACGGACGCGTGGTGCGCCTGCAGCAGGGCGACTATGCCCGCGAGACGCGTTACGTCGACGATCCGCTTGAGCTCGCGTCACGCTATGCAAGGCAGGGCGCGACGTGGTTGCACCTGGTCGATCTCGACGCAGCCCGAGATGGCGGCTACACGCAGATTGACCTTCTTGCGCGCATCAAATCCGAAACCGCGCTCAATGTGCAGACCGGCGGTGGGATCCGCGATGAAGCAGGCGTCGATGCGTTGTTCGCCGCTGGTGCCGATCGCGTGGTGGTCGGCTCATTGGCGATACGCGAGCCGGATCGCGTCAAGGGTTGGCTCGCTCACTACGGTGCCGAGCGCATCACCCTGGCGCTGGATGCAAGTCAAAACCCGGAGGGCGAATGGATGCTGCCTTCACACGGCTGGACGCGCGACAGCGGCGCCGGCCTGTTCGCATTGCTGAGCGAGTATGTGGACGCCGGCGCATTGCACGTGCTGTGCACCGACATCGCGCGCGACGGCATGCTTGCCGGCCCGGCATTGGCGCTTTATGGCGAATTGCTGGCGCGTGCGCCGCAGCTGCAGCTGCAGGCGTCGGGCGGCATTCGCAGCGTCGAGGACATCCGTCAGGCCGACAGCCTGGGCTGCGCAGGCGTCGTGCTGGGCAAGGCGCTGCTGGAGGGACGTTTCACCGTGCCCGAAGCGATGGAAGGCCTGGCGTCATGCTGAGCCGTCGCATCATTCCGTGCCTGGACGTGCGCGACGGGCGCGTGGTCAAGGGCGTGCGCTTCCGCGACCATGTCGACATGGGGGATATCCTCGAACTTGCGTGTGGCTATCGTGATGCTGGTGCCGACGAGCTGGTGTTCTACGACATTACCGCGAGCCCGCAAGGCCGCAGCGTGGACCGTGACTGGGTGGAGCAGGTCGCGCGGGTGCTGGATATTCCGTTCTGTGTCGCGGGCGGCATTCGCAGCGTGGACGATGCGCGCGCGGTGCTGCATGCAGGTGCGGACAAGATTTCGGTCAACTCGCCTGCGCTGGAACGTCCGGCGCTGATCGAAGAACTTGCCGAGGCCTTCGGTGTGCAATGCGTTGTGGTCGGCATCGATTCGCAACGCGAAGCAGATGGTCAGTGGCGCGTGCGCAGCCATACGGGAGATCCTGAAAACATGCGCACGCCAGGCAAGCGCACGCTGGACTGGATCTGCGAGGCGCAATCGCGCGGTGCCGGCGAGATCGTGCTCAATTGCATGGACAATGATGGTGTGCGCGATGGTTTTGACATCGACCAGCTGCGAGAAGTGCGCGGCATCTGCCAGGTGCCGTTGGTGGCGTCCGGTGGCGCTGGCACGGCGCAGCATTTCATCGATGTGTTCCGCGATGCCGATGTTGATGCAGCGCTTGCGGCCAGCGTGTTCCATTCGGGTGCGCTGGCTATTCCTGATCTCAAGCAGAACCTGCGCGATGCGGGCATCGAGGTGCGCCCGTGAACGATGCATGGATTGATGGCTTGGCATGGGACAAACAGGATGGCTTGCTGCCCGCGATCATCCAGGACGCCAGAACGCTGCGCGTGTTGATGCTGGGCTACATGGACCAAGCGGCATTGCGGGCGACCATGGAATGTGGCGAAGTCACTTTCTTCAGCCGCAGCCGGAAGAAACTGTGGCGCAAAGGCGAGCAGAGCGGCAACGTGTTGCGGCTGGTTTCGATCGAGACCGATTGCGACCAGGATACGCTGCTGG
>JBBSTP010000059.1:0-10689 GCA_038235795.1 Lysobacterales bacterium
CAAGAAAGCCAACGTGCGCCAGTACATCGAGTCCACCCAGGGAAAGCTGAGCATGCACATCTTGCCGGGCTACGCACCGGACCTGAACCCGGACGAGCTGGTGTGGAGTTACGTCAAGCGCACTGGCGTGGCTCGCAATCCGCTGCGAGCCGGCGAGAAACTCGAACTCCGCATCGGCCAGCAACTGCGCGACATGCAGAAGAATCGCAGGCTTGTTCGATCATTCTTCCAGACGCCTTCTGTCGCCTATATTTCGGACTGCTGAGTAAGTCCGGCATAAGCCTTCTTGCGCGAGGCTCACTGCGCCGGACCCTTGCCACTGAAGCGATTCAGCCAGTGGTCACATCGGGCCGGCGCAACCATGGCGGACCTCGTTCAGTGAGCCAAAAAACCCTTCTCCTGCGTTCCCCGCGCCTGACAGAGAGGCCCACGATGCAACGTCGCTCGGCTGCCCCAATTGGACATTGACCCATCGAGCCGTGCGCTGCCACGCACTTTGGCAGTCAGCTGGACGACGATCGATCCAGGCTGGACTCGCCGCCGCTATGCGGCGCTGGTCGCGTTGCTTGGCGTCGGACAGGTGCTCCTGTGGAGCCTGGCGATCGGGTTGACCTACCGCGCGCCGGAAGTCGACAGTGCCGAACAGTTCGTCTGGGCGTTCTCGATGGAGGGTGGCTACTGGAAGCATCCGCCGCTGCCGTCCTGGATCATGCATGGCCTGTTGCAGCTGTTCGGGCCGTCGGTGGCGCTGCCGGTCGTGGCCGCACAGGCCTCCATCGTGATCGCACTGGGTCTTACCTGGCGGCTGGGGTGCGAGTTCATGTCGCCGCGGCGCTCCTTGATCGCAACGGCGCTCACCTCACTGGTCACCTACCACAACATCGCTGGCGACAGCTTCAATCACAACACCGTGCTGCTGGCGTTTCAGGCCGCCATGGTGCTGTTCTTTTTTCTGGCGACGCGGCGAGGCAGCTGGACCCTTTGGGCGCTGGCCGGACTGTTCGCGGGCTTGTCGATGCTGGTGAAGTATGTGGCACTCGTGCCGCTGGCGGGCATGCTGCTCTATTTCGCGCTCGACCGCAGCCTCCATCACCGCCGCGCCCTGCTTGGGTTACTGCTTGCCACGGCTGTCTTTGGCCTCGTCCTGATTCCGCACGTCCGGTGGCTGGTGGCGACGGATTTCATGCCGTTTCGCTACGCGCATTCGGTTGCGAAGCCGTTGCCTGGCATAGGGGCCGCGCTGGAGAACGTTGGCGGCTTTGCCCTGACCCAAGTGCTGCGGGTGCTGCCCTTCTTGTTTGGGCTGTGGCTCGTGATGCGCAGTCGACATGCTGACTTGCCGGATGCCGAGCTCGGCAACGACGCTATGTCGTCATTGCCTGCGCGAGACCTGCTGTTCATCCGAGTGGCGGCGCTGTCGCCACTGGTGATCACGATGGCCATCGGAGTCTTTGGCGAAACCGGGCTTGCGGGTCGCTGGGGTGCCAACGCCTTCTTGCTCGCTGGTCATCTCGTGCTGGTGTCGCTGCACAGGCGCGACTCGGCGTCGATGCTGCGGTGGACGCTGAAGGTTGTGGTGCTCGTCCAGATCCTGATGTGCGCAGGGCAGACCTTGGGTAAGACCGTGTTCGCTGATCGTTTTCATATCCGCGCCCGCGCCAATTTTCCCGGCGCGGTGCTGGCTCGTCAGGTACAGGAAACCTGGCGAACGCACACGGATGCACCGTTGCGGCTGGTGGCGACCGACATCTGGTTGGGCGGTAACCTGATCCTCAACGGCGTACGGCCACTGGAAGTACTGACCGACGGTTCCTTCTCGGAAGCCCCGTGGGTCAAGCAGGACGCCGTGCGAACCTGCGGCGTGTTGATCCTTGAGGACGTAACCCATCAAGGCGCTACTTGTGAGCGATCGAATGCGGGGATATATGCATTGCTGGCACGCGCCGATGCAACAGGCACTTGGACGCTGCCGTGGCACTTGCCCGTACCCGAATCGAAGGACCCGGCGCGCAGCGTCATTCACTGGGGAATCATTGCGCCAGAGTCCGATAGGGGATGCGTACTGGACAGCGGCAAGTGAGCATCCATCAGTGGTTTTGTTCGACCGACTGATGGCGCGCAGCGCCTGCGGCGCTGACCCGGTGGTTGTGCGTGTGGGCGCGTTGAGGCTGCTGCGCCATGCAAGCGCTCCACAGGCTGGACCAACCAAATGTTATTTGCAAATCCCTCAGTGTCAGCTAAGTCTGCGCTTTCACACTCTCCCTCACGCAAGCTTCTTTGCGTGCAACCCACGGAG
Source organism: Lysobacterales bacterium (assembly GCA_038235795.1). GTDB lineage: Bacteria > Pseudomonadota > Gammaproteobacteria > Xanthomonadales > Xanthomonadaceae > Thermomonas. Next base: position 2,297 of record JBBSTP010000059.1, read on the forward strand.
AGTTTTTCCATGAAATCATTCAAGTTCCGCCACGCTTACACCGCGATCGCCGCCGCCGCTGTTCTGGCGACCACCGCTGCGGCTTGGGCCGCGACCACACCTGCTGCTACATCCGATGCCGCAGCGGTCACCAACGACGCGATGGCCGTTGTTAACAACAAGGTCTCGCTGGCCCAGGCGATTGCTGCGGCTGAGCAACATGCCAATGGCAAGGCGTCGAAGGCAGAGTACGAGCAGACCAAGACTGGCTGGGCTTACGACGTGGAAGTGGTCAGCGGCGCCAAGGTGTTCGACGTGAAGGTCGATCCGACCCAGGGCACCGTGATCTCGTCGGCCGAGGACCAAGTCGATCGTGGCGAAGGCCGTGAAGCTCGGGGCGAGCACCGTGACCACGATGGCGACAAGGGCCGTGAAGACCACGAAGACGACGACAAAGACTGACCCCAGTCTGGCCGGACCATTCGCCGCACGGCGGATGGTCCGGCTTTTTTATGTCTGCCATTCGCTCGTTCGAGATCGGATCTCCTTGACCGGACGCGGTTAAGTCGTCGTTAAGTGTTCGCAGCCGACACTGGAATCCGGCTTACGCCCGCAGTGCCGATTTGCTCAGTTCAACCGCATGCCAACATCGAGTTCGAGCGCAGCGCTACGCCGCCTTTCACGAACCAAGGGAATCACCGCCATGGACAACCACCCGCATACCGATCTCACCAAGGTCGCCGCCGTAACCTTCGGCTTTTGGGTCATCAAGATCGCAGCCACTACCCTGGGCGAGACCGGAGGCGATGCGGTCACGATGTCGATGCACCTGGGTTACGCAACGGGCACCATCATCTTTGCGGCGCTGTTCCTGATCGCCGTCGGCGCGCAGATCGCCGCCAAAAAGTTTCATCCGTTCCTGTTCTGGACCGTGATCGTCGCGACCACGACGGTCGGCACCACGCTGGCCGATCTGCTGGATCGGTCGCTCGGTATCGGCTACCTCGGCGGCTCGTCGATTCTCTTCGTGCTGCTGATGACGACGCTGTTCCTGTGGCATCGGTCGGAGGGCTCGGTTTCAGTTTCCGCCATCGACACGCGCAGGGCTGAAGTGTTCTATTGGGTGACGATCCTGTTTTCGCAGACGCTGGGCACGGCGTTGGGCGACTGGCTGGCCGACAGCAAGACCGGCCTCGGGCTGGGCTACGAAGGAGGCGCCATCGTTTTCGCGGTCGGGCTTGCCATCGTTGCAGCGGCCTATTTCTGGACCAAGATTTCGCACACGGCGCTGTTTTGGGCCGCTTTCATCCTGACGCGGCCACTGGGCGCGACGGTGGGCGACTTGCTGGACAAGCCGCACGCCAGCGGCGGCCTCGCGCTGTCCCGATACACCGCATCGGCGGTGCTGCTGGTGTTCATCATCGGGTGCATCCTCGTGCTGCCGCAGCGGGCAGAGAAGCGCCGGGTGCAGGCCGCGACGCCGGCTGCGGAATAACCAGGCGCCGGCCGCATGCGCGTCCTGTTGGTCGAAGACGACGGCATGATCGGAGAGGCCATCGAGCACGCGTTGCACGACGCGGCCTATGCGGTCGATCGAGTCGTGGACGGCCAGGCTGCGATCGGCGCTTTCGCCGGTCAGTCCTATGACCTGGTGCTGCTGGACCTGGGCTTGCCAAAAAAGGACGGCATCGAGGTGCTGCGCACGCTGCGCGCCAAAGGCGATCCGGTCCCCGTGCTGGTGATCACGGCGCGCGACGGGCTCGACCATCGCGTGCTCGGTCTGGACGCGGGTGCGGACGACTATGTGCTCAAGCCGTTCGAGATGGTGGAGTTGCTGGCGCGCATGCGCGCGGTGCTGCGGCGCAAGGGCGGCAGCGCCGGCCCGGTGCTGTCCAATGGCAGCCTTGTGCTCGATCCGGCCACCCGCGAGGCGAGCGTAGACGGCGAGCAAGTTCGGCTGTCGGCACGCGAGTTCGCGCTGCTGCAAGCGCTGCTGATCCGCCCCGGTGCGATCTTGTCGCGCAGCGAACTCGAAGACCGTCTCTACGGCTGGGGCGACGAGGTGGAGAGCAATGCGGTCGAGTTCCTGATCCATTCGCTGCGCAAGAAGCTGGGGCGCGATGCGATCAGGAACGTCCGGGGTCTTGGATGGATGGTCGCGAAATGACGTTGTCATCGATACCGTACAGCACGTCGGAGCATCCGGCGTGAAGGGCGCCGCGACGCGTTCCTTGCAGTTTCGGCTGTCGCTGTGGTTGTCGCTGGTGATCCTGCTGGTCGCGCTGGTGGCGGGCGCGCTTTCGTTCTCGCAGGCATTTCGTGAGGCAATCGAGTCGCAAGACGATCAGCTCGGTCAGATCGCGGCGCTGCTCGAGCGGCAGCGGTTGGCGCCAGCGCCGGCAGTCACTTCTAGCAAACTCAAGGATGAGGATGCCGACGCGCGCATCGTGATCCAGGCACTGCGCCCGTCCGGTGGCGGCGCAACCATACCGCCGGGCGAACTGCGCGGTCTCTCAGCCGACCTGCCGGACGGGCTGCAAACGGTGCGGGCGGCAGACGACTCCTGGCGCGTGTTCGTCAAAACATTGCAGTCCGGCGAGCGGCTTGCGGTCAGCCAACGCACCGAGTTTCGCGATCACCTTGCTATCGCGAGCGCCTGGCGCTCGGTCACTCCGCTGTTGCTGTTGATCCCGATCCTGCTGCTGCTGGTCGGCTTGCTGGTGCGCGGCACACTCAAACCGCTAAGGGCACGTGCAGTGGAAATCGACACGCGCGCCGAGCAGGATTCGAGTCCGGTCGCCAGCGACGACCTGCCGACCGAGATCCGGCCATTCGTAGTGGCGATCAACCGCCTGTTGCTGCGCGTCGCTCAGTCGATTCAGGCGCAGCAGCGCTTCGTTGCTGATGCCGCGCACGAGCTGCGGTCCCCGGTGGCCGCGCTCATGCTGCAGGCCGAGCGCATCGAGTCTGCGACCACGCCACTTGAAGTGGCCGAAAGGCTGGCCCCTTTGCGCGCGGGTCTCAGGCGTACCCAGCTGTTGCTGAACCAGTTGTTGAGCCTGGCGCGTTCGCAGACGCCGGGCACGGTCGCCCAACAACAAGTGTCCATTCAGCGCGTGGTGCGGCAGGTGTTGGAGGAGCTGATGCCCTTGGCCGACGCCAAGCAGATCGATCTGGGGGTGCGGGGCGACCTCGAAGCGGGACTCGTGGTGCCCGAGATTGACCTGAGCACGCTGGTCAAGAACTTGGTCGAGAACGCGATCTGGTACACGCCCGCTGGTGGCCGGGTCGATCTGTCGCTGCATTCCGATCCAGCGACACCGGAAGAGATGATGCTGTGGGTAGAGGACACAGGCCCCGGCATTCCCGAAGCAGAACGTCAGCGCGTGTTCGATCCGTTCTACCGGGTCTTAGGCAGCGGCGCGGGCGGCTCTGGTCTTGGGCTGTCGATCGTCAGCATGATCGCGCAGCGGATCGGCGGGCGGATCAACCTGGGGCCATCGAGCATCGAAGGTGCGGCACCCGGTCTTCGGGTGTCGGTCACATTCAGAGGCCAGCGGATGTAGGAGTTTCCTGGCGCGTTGGCGAACCGCGTCACCAGATCAGAAGCACCGGCGGGTCGGACACCTGTTTGGTTTGCACGGTCAGCACTTTCTCGCTCAGCGTCTGCTCCAGCCCTCGCACTGGTGTGCTTGCGTCTGGCGCCGTTTGAATCAGAGTGATGAAACCGGCAACCCGCCTCGTATTCTCCATACTGACGGTGCCGAGCCACACGCGGCGCTGTCCGCCCTCTGGGCCGGTCTCGAACTCGGACCGCCAGAACCGGAGGACCAGGCGCTGCTGCGGGTTGACATGGCGCACGAAAGAAAACGCCTCGGACGATCCCTGGTGGAATTTTGGGAGTACCGATAGGCGCGAGATATTCGGGTCCGGCACCAGCCACGCGAGGGCGGTCGCCGCACTCCACGAAACCGGGCGGCGCCAGCCCGCGCTATCCAGAGCGCTCGCGATTTCATCCTGACGTCCAGCCCATTGCAGCGATATCGGCTCTTCCGGCGCTCCTTCCAGGTCCACACGGTATTTCGGCAGTTGCTGCCACCCACCCAGTCGCCATGAGGGGAGATCGACTTGCGTCGCGCTGCCGTGAACGGCGGCGTAGCGGGTCATGTCGCGCGCGTGCTGGCTTGCGACAACGAGTGAGCCGGCAACAACGAGTGCGCCCAAGGTTCCCAGCCACAGCGCGTGCATCGGAACGCGCTCGCGTTGCACATGCTGGGTGTAGGCAATGCTCAGCACCGCGATCCAGGCCGCGCCGAGCGTCAGGCTTCCCAGCACATCGGACATCCAGTGCGCTCCGAGATAGATGCGCGAGAACGAAATAAGCAGGACGGCAAGGGTTGCGAGTAGCGCGATCACCAGCTTCTGCTGGTTCGACTTGCCGCGCGCAAGCAGATAACCGAGAAAGCCGTACAACACGATGCTGGAAGCGGCGTGTCCGCTCGGAAAAGAAAACTGTTCGAGGCCGGTGTAGATATTGGTCGGTCGCGCGCGGCCGACGGTCAGTTTCAGAATCCAAACGAGTACCTGCTCGAATCCAACCGCCGCCAACCAGTACGCCAGCGTGCGCCAGCACCGCGTCAGGCCAAGCACCACCGAAACCGTCGCGATCACGGGTATCGCCACGGCGGCACTGCCCAGTTCGGTGATGGTCACCATCACATGGTCGAGCCAGTCGGTGCGCAATCCCTGCAGGGTGGTGAACACGGCTTGGTCGAGGAGGGTCAGTGTGTCGCGCGACACAACGTCCTCGAGCGTGCCAAAAAATACCCAAGCGCTGCCGAGTAGCACGAGGGCAGCGATCAGCAGTCCGGTCGACTCAGGACGTGCCGGGTCCAACAGCGACATGACGACCCGGGAAGGTAGGCCGGTGCGGGGCACTGCCCATTGAACCAGCCGGTCGCGCCATCGCCGGACGTGCGGGAGCACGTGGTCGTAGGTCTGTCGCACCAGCCAGACAACGGCCCATATCGAGAGAACGGCGGCGACCAGCAGGATGCCGAGGCGCGCGCTGATGGCGCCAGCGAGACTGACCGATGCGCCAAACAGCATCCCTGGCAGCAGATGCAGCGCCGCCCAGGCGAACGCGGACAGCACGTTCATCAGATAGAACGAGCCGATCGGCATGTGGGACATGCCCGCGATCACGGGAACCACCGCGCGGGTCGGGCTGAGGAAGCGCCCCAGGAACACGCTCTTGCCCCCATGCCGTGCGAAGAACAACTGTCCACGCTCGAGGAGGTCGGGGCGGGATTTGAGGGGCCAGATCGAGCGCAGTCGAGCGCTATGGTGCCGCCCCAGCCAGTAACTGATTCCGTCGCCCAGGATGGCACCGATCACTGCCACCACAACGGTCGGCCACAGCGCGATTGCTCCAAGGCCGATCAGCGTACCGCCGGCAAAAACGATGGTGCTGCCGGGAACGAAGGTTCCGACGATTGCCAACGCCTCAAGGAATGAGGCGCCAAAAACCGCAATAAGTGCCAGTTCGGGATGTGCCGACAGGTAGGCGATCAGCGTTTGCAAGTGTGAAGCCATCGTGACGGATCTGCGTCTCGGCCGTCAGACGCCATGGCTGATCGCCACGTCGTCGATGTGCTTGCGTCCAATGATTCGCTTCAGCATGACGAGGCAGCGGTTGGAAGGTTGCGACTTGCCAGAGGTGACATGGAATGATGTGTAGGGCAGCGGATGAAGCTGACCCTACTGGTGAACGAATTAAGGAATCCTTAATTGCCCGAGGTCGCGCGGCGCATGACTGCCTCCCGGCCCCGGCGTTGCGGTGCATAGCCTCAACCAAGCATCGCCATTTCGATGTGAAAGTTATTGGCCAGCCGATCCGGCGTTTGAACCGCCCCGGTTTTGAACTGACCCCCAGAAGTTGGACAAACTTCAAGGGGTTTCATGGCAAATTACGAAACGGCGTTCAAGCTCAAGGTCGTCGAGAGCTTTCTGGCTGGTGACGGCGGAGCGAAGCTGCTGGGGCGGCGTTGGTCGGTCGCCGAGGAGAAGATTCGCACCTGGGTGAGTCACTACCGGCTGCACGGCATTGACGGCTTGCAACCCAAGCGCAGCGTCTACAGCACGCAGTTCAAGCTTGAGGTGCTGTCCCACCAAGACCGTGAACAGCTCTCGAGCCCTCAGATAGCCGCAATCTACGACATCCGCAACCCCAATCAGATCGTGGTCTGGCGGCGCAAACTCGACACCGGTGGAGTTGCAGCAATTGAGAGCAGGCAGCGAGGGCGTCCCAAAATGAAACCGACACGATGTCGTCCGGTGCCGCTGAGCACGATCAGTACCGATTCCAGACGCGACTTGCGTGAAGACAACGAACGGTTGCGCGCGGAGGTGGCGTACCTAAAAAAATTGCACGCCTTGATCCGGGCGAGAAGATCAGTGGCGCCGACAAAGCGCGCGTGATCCTTGGATTGAGGCGGGACCACAAATTGGCAATGCTGCTGCAGGTAGCGGGCCTTGCCCGCAGCACGTTTTACTACCAGTGCCAAGCGATTCTGCGTAACGAACAGCAGAGCGACATGGAGGCCAAGATCCGCTCCGTCTATGACGAGCATAAGGGCCGCTACGGATACAGACGAATCACGGCAGCGCTGTGCAATTCACTTGTGCAACCCGTCAACCACAAGTGCGTGCAGCGTCTCATGCAAAAGATGGGATTGCGCTCACTGATCCGGGCCAAGAGTCGCTCTCGGCAAACCAATGGCCTCAGCGACGTACAGGTGCCAAACATCCTGCAGAGGGACTTCAGCGCCACAGCGCTCAACCAAAAGTGGGTGACCGATGTCACCGAGTTCAACGTGAACGGACAAAAGCTCTATCTGTCGGCCTGCATGGACCTGTACAACGGCGAGATCGTCGCGCACCGTATGGCTAGGTGCCCCGTGTTCGATCTGGTGTCCTGTACGCTTCAGGCGGCGCTTCAAAGGGTAAAAACTGCTGCCGGCTTGGTCGTCCACTCAGATCAAGGTTGGCATTACAAGATGGGGCCGTATCAGGCGATGCTCGCGCAACACCACGTCACGCAAAGCATGAGCCGCAAAGGCAACTGCCTTGACAATGCAGCAATCGAAAGCTTCTTCGGCACGCTCAAGGCGGAATTCTTCCACCTTACAAAGTTCGACTGCCTCGCGCAACTCGAAACTGGCGTGCACGACTACATTGACTACTACAACCACGAGCGCATCAAGCTCGGGCTGCAAGGACTCAGCCCGGTGGCGTACCGGCTGAGAAATGCCGCGTGAACAACGGCATCGCAACCGTCCAACTTCTGGGGGTCAGTTCATTCCCGGGGCGGTTCAGTCACGCGAGCCAAGGCGCTGATTGGGAAATTCGGACTCACCCCCTAAGACGTATTTGACAGTGCATGCAAGTCTCAGGGGGCGTCCAGTGCCAAAGTCGCTGCCAAGTACCGAGACCCCGATTCGGGTACGACATGGACCGGTCGTGGAGGCCAGCCACGCTGGCTGGTCGGAAAGAAGGTCGAAGACTATTTGATCGAGCGCCCCTAAAGTCATCGGCAAGCTGATTGCCCCGGAAGGGCAGCAGGCGCCACGCCTCGAACGGGTCCTGCTGGACCCGTGTCGCGCATCACCCAAACCCCTGCTCCATCTCCGCCTGCACGCGCTCCAGCTGCGGCTTTGCATAGCGCATCGTCGTGCGCGCATCCGAGTGCCCAAGCTGGCGCTGCACCGTCTCGATCGACACACCGCGGTCGAGCGCCCGCGTGCCGCAGGTATGGCGCAGCCAGTGCAGCGAGGCTCTGCTCGCATCGAGTTTTTCCTGAATGCTCAGGTCGGATGCCCAGATCGCCTTACCGAACCACGTCTTGGTCGACCGATACAACGCGCTGTAGCTGACCGGCTCGCGGGGGTCAAGCGTGCTGGCCACCAGCGGCAGGCTGGCCAGCCCGGCATCGAGCCGGTCGAGGTCGATCAGTCGCGCAACGCCGCGCCGCTGCAGGTACCGATCGAGCGCCTGCGCGGCTTGCGTCGGCACCACAACCAGGCGGGCTTTGCCGCCCTTGCCAAGCACTTGGAGCACCCAGCCGCGGTTGACCCGGCGCAAGTCACCGAGCTTGGCTTGCACCAGCTCGGATGCGCGCAGGCCGGTGGCTTCGAGAAACGCCAACAAGAACTCGATGCGCTCGCGCGGCCCATCGGCACGGGCGGAGCCACCCGCACTCGCATGCGCCTTCAAGAACGTCGCCAGTGCCGTCCACGCCTCCGGCGTGAACGCGCGGCTGTCCAGCTCGATGAAGCGATCGTCCGCGATCTTGCGGTTCACCAGCCGCCACGGATTGCCAAGCAGGTAGCCGGCCGAGACCAGCCAGTCGAACA
>JBBSTP010000060.1:0-10530 GCA_038235795.1 Lysobacterales bacterium
ACCCATCACTTCCGGCCGCACGCCAGCGACCGAGAAACTGACAAAGCGCGCCAGCGGGGTGAGCCCGTAATCCTTGATCGCCTGTTCCGACGCCAGCAGCACACCCGCAGCACCATCGCTCATCTGCGAGCTGTTGCCGGCAGTCACGCTGCCACCGAACTGGCCGTTGCGGAACACCGGACGCAGTTTGGCGAGACCTTCCAGCGAGGTGTCCGGGCGTGGCCCTTCATCGGTATCAACCAGCGTGTGCCGGATGCGCACCACGTTTCCATCAAGATCCGGCACGTGCGAGATGACATCGTACGGGCTGATTTCAGCGCGAAATTCGCCATTGCCAATCGCGGCAAGCGCTTTCTGGTGCGAGGCCAGCGCGAACGCGTCCTGGTCCTCGCGGCTGACCTTCCACTCGTCGGCGACATTCTCCGCGGTGATGCCCATCCCGTAGGCAATCGCGACGTGGTCGTCCTTGAACACCGATGGCGCCAGCGCCACCTTGTTGCCCATCATCGGCACCATGCTCATCGACTCGGTACCGCCGGCCAGCATCAGGTCGGCGTTGCCAAGGCGGATCTGGTCGGCGGCCATCGCCACCGCCTGCAGGCCGGACGAGCAGAAGCGATTGATGGTCTGCGCCGCCACCGTGTTCGGCAGCCCGGCAAGCAGCACGCCGATGCGCGCCACGTTCATGCCTTGCTCGCCTTCGGGCATCGCGCATCCGATGATCGCGTCGTCGATTCGGTTGACGTCGATGCCCGGTGCCTGCGCGATCACGCTGCGCAGCACATGCGCCAGCATGTCGTCGGGGCGGGTATTGCGGAACACGCCACGTGGCGCTTTGCCGACCGGTGTACGGGTGGCGGCGACGATATAGGCGTCCTGGATTTGCTTGGTCATGGAGTGACTCCGGAAATGTGGGTGTGTACGGCACATGGATGTGCCGTCGCGACATCGCTTGCGATGCCGCGTAAGCATGCGAAAACCACGTTTTTCGCATGCGCTGGAAAAGTCGCGGCAGGATGCCCGATCTTTTTCATCGTCAGTTCCTCAGGGGCTTGCCAGTCTTGAGCATGTGCGCGATGCGTTCCTGGGTCTTGGGCATCTGTGCCAGTGCGACGAAGTGTTCGCGCTCCAGCCGCAGCAGCCATTGTTCGTCCACCAGCGAGCCGCGGTCGACCTCGCCACCGCACAGCACAGTCGCGATCCGGGTGGCGATTTCGTAATCGTGTGGCGACACGAAGTAACCCTCCCGCATGTTGACCAACATCATCTTGAAGGTGGCGATGCCGACATCGCCGGCCACTTGGATGCGCCTTGCCGGCAGCGGCGGCCGATAGCCGCGTTCGGCGAGTACAAGCGCCTGCTGCTTGGCAATGTGCAGCAGCTCGAACGCATTGAAGGCCACCACGTCGCCTTCGCGCAGCAGGCCCAGTTCCTTCGCTTCGACCGCCGAACTCGACACCTTGCCCATGGCGACCGTTTCGAACACGCGCTTGAGCTCCGCGAAGACGTCACCACCCGGACCCGCGGCGTCCGACGCGCGCAGGGCGAGTTCCTTCAGTCCGCCACCGGCCGGCAACAGGCCGACGCCAGCCTCGACCAGGCCGATGTAGCTCTCAAGGTGGGCGACGGTCATCGCGCTGTGCATCTGGAATTCGCAGCCGCCGCCAAGCGCCAGGCCGCGAACTGCAGACACTACGGGTACCAGCGAATACTTGATGCGCTGGCTGGTGGCCTGGAAGTTGGCGACCATTGCATCGAAGCCGGTCAGATCGCCGGACTTCAACAGGCCCAGCGCGCCGGACAGGTCGGCGCCGGCAGAGAAGGGTTCCTTCGGCTGCCAGATCACCATGCCGCGGAAGTCGCGTTCGGCGATGCCGATCGCCTCCTGCATGCCGGCAATGACCTGGTCGCCGACGGTATGCATCTTGGTCTTGAAGCTCGCAATCGCAATCCCGTCGCCGTCATGCCACAGGCGCAGGCCATCATTCTCGAACACGGTTTCACCGGGCGCGAATCGCTCACCCAGCAACGGATCCGGGAATCGCTGGCGCTTGTAAACGGGCAGGGCCGAACGCGGAAGCTTGGAATCCTTGCCGGGGCTATAACTACCTTCGGCACCGTGCACGCCGTCGCGACCGTCGAACACCCAGTCCGGCAGTGGTGCGTCGCTCATTGCTTTGCCAGAGACGATATCCTCGGCGACCCAAGCGGCGACCTGCTTCCAACCGGCGGCCTGCCACGTCTCGAACGGACCGAGCGCCCAGCCGTAGCCCCAGCGGATCGCGAGGTCCACGTCGCGCGCGGTCTCGGCAATATCCTTGAGATGGAACGCGCTGTAATGAAACAGGTCACGGAACATCGCCCAAAGGAACTTCGCCTGCGGGTGCGCGCTTGCGCGCAGCGCGGCGAACTTCGCGGCCGGTTCGCGTTCCTTCAGGAAGGCGGCGACTTCGGGGTCGACCTCGGCGGCTGACGGTCGGTAATCCTCCGCGTCAAGATCAAGTACCAGGATGTCCTTGCCGCGCTTGGTATAGAAGCCGGCGCCGGTCTTCTGGCCCAGGGCGCCTTTTTCGACCAGCGCCGCCAGCCATTTCGGCGCCTTGAAATGTGTGTGCCAGGGATCGTCGGGCAGCGTATCGGCCATGGTCTTGATCACGTGCGCCATCGTGTCCAGGCCGACCACGTCGGCCGTGCGATAGGTGGCGGACTTGGGCCGGCCAATGGCGGGGCCGGTCAAGGCATCGACGGTATCAAAGCCAAGATTGAACGCCTGCGTGTGGTGCATGGTCGCCAGCATCGAAAACACGCCGATGCGGTTGCCGATGAAATTCGGCGTGTCCTTGGCAATCACCACGCCCTTTCCGAGCTGGGTGACCAGGAAGGATTCCAGACCGGCCAGCACGGCGGGCTCGGTGGTTCTGGTCGGGATCAGCTCGGCCAGGTGCATGTAGCGGGGCGGATTGAAGAAATGCACGCCGCAAAAGCGCGGTCGCAATGCTTCCGGAAGCACATCAGCCAACGCATTGATGCCCAGGCCCGAGGTATTGCTGGCCAACACCGCGTTCTCGGCCACATGCGGCGCAATCCGGCGATACAGATCCTGCTTCCAGTCCATCCGCTCGGCGATCGCTTCGATGATCAGGTCGCACCCTTCCAGCAGGGGCAAGCCGGTGTCGTAGTTGGCGGGGGTGATCGCGGCTGCAGCTGACTTGCTGGCCAGTGGTGCCGGTGACAGCTTGCCGAGGCTGGCGATCGCCTTGAGCACGATGCCGTTCGGGTCACCTTCTTTCGCTGCCAGGTCGAACAGGAGCGTGTCGACGCCGGCATTGGTCAGGTGCGCAGCAATCTGTGCACCCATCACCCCAGCACCCAATACCGCGGCCCGACGTACAAGTAGTTTCTCGGACATATTTTATAACTCCTTGAAAATTATGTTGCCTGGGCTTGAAAGCCGGCGCTTGCGAAACCAATCAGTGCCTTGGCCGCGCGCTCGCGATGGGTGGCTTCAGAAACCGAAGAAGGTCGTTTGATCAGACCGAAATCCGCCATCGCATAGGTCAATGCGCCCGACAGGAAGTCAAGCCGCCAATACAGTTCTTCCTTGCCCAGGCCGGGCACGCAGCCGCCGATCGCCTTGGCGAATTCACGCAGGACATGCCCGTACTGGTCTGACAGGAACTTGCGCAGGCTGTCGTTGCTTTCGGCGTAGGCGCGGGCGATGACGCGGATGAAGGCGCCGCCACCGTGGCGGTCCTGGGCCATCGCAAGTGCGGGTTCTACGAAGGCGGCGAGGATGGGTTCGAGCGCGCCAGGATGCATGTCCACGGCTGCCTGCAGCGCTTGCAGGCGGGCCTGGCTCATGTGATCCATGCGCCGGCGGAATACTTCGTTGACCAGGTTGTCCTTGCTGCCGAAATGATAATTTACCGCGGCGATGTTGACGTCTGCACGGCTGGTGACCTGACGCAGCGACGTGGCGCCGAAGCCCTGCTGGGCAAACAGTTCCTCCGCCGCATGCAGGATCCGGTCCTTGGTCGAGAAGTGCTGCAGGCTCATCCGCCCCTCCATATGAATCAAACGCTTGTTTGATGCTAGGGCGAGGTTGGCCCCGGGTCAATAGCGTTAGGCCTGCGCGATGAAACGTGTAATCCATGTGAAATTCGATTAGAATTGTCAGTAGCCATATCGGCCAAACCCGCGCCAGTACGCGGGTTGTTGCAGTTATCTTCGGGCCTGCGACGCAGTCGCCGCCCGCCACACCGGAGTAGTCCTATGGCGCTGGAGCGCACCCTTTCGATCATCAAGCCCGATGCCGTCGCCAAGAACGTCATCGGCCAGATCTACACCCGTTTCGAGCAGTCCGGCCTGAAGATCGTGGCTGCGAAAATGAAGCAGCTGTCCAAGCAGGAAGCCGAAGGTTTCTATGCGGTGCATCGCGAGCGCCCGTTCTACAGCGCACTGGTCAATTTCATGAGTTCCGGCCCGGTCATGATCCAGGCGTTGGAAGGCGAGAGCGCCGTGCTCAAGCACCGCGACCTGATGGGCGCCACCAACCCGAAAGACGCGGCGCCGGGCACGATCCGCGCCGACTTCGCCGACAGCATCGACGCTAATGCCGTGCATGGTTCCGATTCGGCGGAGAACGCGGCGACCGAGATCGCCTACTTCTTCCCGTCCACCGACGTGTGCGCGCGATGAGTTGATGCAATGAGCGATACCCGCACCCCGGTCATCGACATCACCCTGCTGAGTCAGGCGCTGCCAGATGCTGGCCAGCCGGGCGATGGCGTGGTCGTGGGCGCACCCGCACAGGTGGCGCCGGCCGTCTCGCAGGCGCCTGCAAACGATCCGCGTACCAACATCTTCGATTTCGATCGGCCCTCGCTCGAGCGCTTCTTCGAAGAGGATCTCGGCGAGAAAAAATTCCGCGCGCACCAGGTGATGAAGTGGATCCATCATCGCTACGCCACCGAGTTTGCCGACATGACCGACCTCGGCAAGGTGCTGCGCGCCAAGCTGGAGGAGCGTGCGGTGGTGCGTGCGCCGCAGATGCTCTTGGACAAGGCCTCCGAAGACGGCACCCACAAGTGGTTGCTCGGGATGGACCCGAAGAACGCGATTGAAGCAGTGTTCATCCCCGACAAGGGTCGTGGCACGCTGTGCGTGTCTTCGCAGGTGGGTTGCGCGCTCAATTGCCAGTTCTGTTCCACCGCGACACAAGGCTTCAACCGCAACCTCACCACCGCCGAGATCATCGGCCAGGTCTGGATAGCCGCGCGCCACCTGGGCAACGTGCCGCACAGGCAGCGCAAACTGACCAACGTGGTGATGATGGGCATGGGCGAGCCGCTGATGAATTTCGACAACGTGGTGCGCGCGATGAGCATCATGCGCGACGACCTCGGCTATGGCCTGGCCAACAAGCGGGTGACGCTGTCCACCGCGGGCATGGTGCCGATGATCGATCGCCTGGGCGTGGAAAGCGACGTGTCGCTGGCGGTCTCGTTGCATGCGCCGGACGATGCGTTGCGCAGCGAACTTGTCCCGCTCAACAAGAAATACCCGATTGCCGAACTGATGGACGCCTGCGTGCGGTACGCACAACGTAAGCGCGGCAGTTCGGTGACGTTCGAATACACGCTGATGAAGGACGTCAACGACCAGCCCGAGCAGGCGCGCGGCCTGGTGCAGCTGATGCGCGAGTTCGACCGTCGCGTGCAGATGAAGGACGCGGCCAAGGTCAACCTGATTCCGTTCAACCCGTTCCCCGGCACGCGGTTCGCGCGGCCGACCGACGAAGCCATCCGCGCCTTCCAGAAGCAGCTCAACAATGCCGGCATGATCGCACCGGTTCGACGCACCCGTGGCGACGACATCGACGCCGCCTGCGGCCAGCTCAAGGGCCAGGTGATGGACCGCACCCGGCGCTCGGCCGAGCATCGCAAGCACCTGCAGGCGACGGGTGTATCCGATGCCGCTTGAGCCGTCGTCCCTGCGCTTGACGGCGACGGTGCTGCTCACGGCGTGCATCCTTGCCACTACCGCATGCAGCCGGATGGAGCGCCTCAAGATCCTGCGCCCGACCGCCGAGCGCGGCGATTACACCCGGGTATCGCCGGTCTACGATGTCAGCGACAAGGGCCGCAAGATCGCGCCGATCGGAGCCGAGCAATTGCTGGCATCGGCAACCCAGTCCTATCAAGCGGGGCAGCTCCGCCAGGCCAGGCAGCAGGCGCAAGGCGCGCTCAAGGCCAATGCATCGCCGGGGCACGCACACACCCTGCTGGCCTTGATCGCAAGTGCGAGCGGGGATCGTGCAGGCGCCGGTGCCCACTACACGCAGGCTCTGGCCGTGGCGCCCGGCAACGGTTTTTACGCCAACAATTACGGCACATGGCTGTGTGAGAACGGGCGCGCCGCCGAATCACTGGATTGGTTCGACAAGGCTTTGGCGGATGCCGCCTATACGACTCGTACCGCGGCGATGGCCAATGCCGGCACCTGCGCGCAGAAAGCCGGCCAGGCAGAACGCGCCGAAGCGAGCTGGCGCCAAGCCCTGGAGGCCGATCCCAACGTCGCGCCGGCCCTCTCGGGGTTGGCGCGCTTGCGCTACGCACAAGGCAATTATTTCGATGCGCGCGCATTCGCCGAGCGTTGGCTTGCGCTAGACCCGGCCAGTGCAGATGCACTGCAGATTGCGTCGCAGATTGAACAAAAACTAGGCGACAACGCAGCCGCACAGCGTTATCTTTTACGGATGAAGGCGATGTCACCGCCCGCTGGCACTCCGATTTCACCGCGCATTCAATGACCGCCAACTCACACGACTCCTCCCATCAGGCCATGGCAGGCTGTGGCGAGCGCCTGAAGCAGGCGCGCGAGGCAGCGGGATTGAGTATTGACGATGTCGCGGCGCGCTTGCACATGCCCGGGCGGGTCGTGCGTTCGCTTGAGGCGGAAGACTGGTCCACGCTGGGCGCCCCGGTCTTCGTGCGCGGCCAGGTCCGCAGTTATTCGCGCCTGGTCGGCCTGATGACCGCGCCGATGATGGCTGCCATTGACGTGGGTCCGGTTGAACCGTCGCATCTGGTCAGCCGCACCCACACGCCCCGCGCGCAATGGTGGGCAGAACAAATCGGCCGTCGCCTCGTGTACATCATCCTGACCCTGTCGCTGGCGATCCCCGCATGGGTGGCGACGCGCCAGCATCTGTCGGGTGAGGCCGCTGATGCGGCGCCGCTTGACGTCCCGGTCAAGACGGGAAGCGCAACGCCACCAGAGCCAAGCCAGCGAAAGACCGTGTTGGCGTCCATGGTCACGGCGCCGTTGGAGGCCCCGATTCCGGACATCTCCGTCCACTTGAGCGCTGAAACCTGGCTTGAGGCCACCGCCTCCGACGGCACCCGCATCGAGAAAGGGCTACTGCCCGCCGGCAGCGAGCGCCGCTATGCCACCGCCCAGCTAGGGCGGTTGATCATCGGCAATGCTGCGGCGGTTGACGTGAAAAACCGGGGCAGCAGGGTTGACCTGGCACCATTCACCCGGACGAACGTCGCGCGCTTTACGGTATCCTCTGACGGATCGCTCGTTGCAGTTGACTGATCCACGCGAGCGGTCACCAAATCCCCTCAACACCTGAGACCCGCGCGTCGAACGCGGGCAAGAGACAGCATGGCGATTGACGACCTGCTCGATGAGCATGAACAAAGCGAACGCGTCCGTTCCTGGATACGTACCAATGCCCTCGGCCTGCTCGGCGGTGTCGTCCTCGGGGTGGGCGCAATTGCCGGCTGGCAGTGGTGGCAAGGCAAGCAATTGCAGGGCCAGATGGCAGTCAATGCTCGCTATGCCGAGACGGTAGGCCGCTTCGAGGCCGGTAACCTGCCCACCGACAAGGGGCGCAGCACGATCGACCGCCTCAGCAAAGGCAATCCGACCCTTGGCACCCTTGCAGCCTTGCAGCTGGCCAAGGTCCAGGTCGACTCCGGCAAACGCGACGATGCGATCGCCACGCTGCGCAAGCTGCACGACCTGGATCCGGACATGCGCACCGTCGTGCGCCAGCGCCTGGCGCTGTTGCTGATCGATGCAGGCAAGGGCAAGGACGCCCTTGCACTGCTTGACGACGAGCGCAATGCGGCCATGCTTACTACCCGTGGCGACGCGCAGATGAGCCTGGGCAATCGCAACAAGGCTCAGCAGGCGTATCTGAAGGCGCTGGGCCTGGTGGATGTGGGTGGTCCGCAGCATCGCCTGTTGCAGCTCAAACTGATCGAAGCAGGCGGCACGCCGCCGCATACCGAGGACAACACCTGATGACCCTGGCCACGCCACGCCGCACGTCGTTCCGATGGATCGCCACCGCCACGCTGGCAGTGGCCGTGCTGTCCGGTTGTTCCACGGTCAAGAACCTGTTTGACGGTCGGGGCAAGGATCATTCCACCGACCCCACGCCACTGGTGGCGATCACCCAGTCCACGAACGTGAGCCAGCTGTGGAGCGCCTCGCTCGGCAAGGGCGAGCAAAAGCTCGGCATCGGCCAGCGCCCGGTGATCAACAGCGGCCGGGTCTACGCTGCAGCGGTGAACGGTGGTGTATCCGCGTTTGACCTGCACAGCGGCCAAACGCTGTGGCGCTACTCATCGGATCTTGCGCTTTCCGGCGGTCCGGGTGCCGGCGACGGGCTGGTCGTGGTCGGTGGACTGGAAGGCGACGTGATCGCGCTGGATGCAGGCACCGGTGAGGAACGCTGGAAGGCCAAGGTGTCCAATGAGGTGCTGGTCGCCCCCGCCGTCGGGGGCGGCATGGTATTCGTGCATTCCAACGATGGCCGCGTCACTGCGCTGGACGCTGGTAGCGGCGAGCGCCGCTGGTTCTACAGTCCGGACATGCCCGCGTTGACGGTGCGCGGCAGTGGCGCAATGAGCACGGGGCCCGGCATCCTGTTCGTCGGCAACGACAATGGCACCCTGACCGCACTGTCGATGACCGATGGCAATGTGATCTGGACCACGCCCGTCGCTGAGCCGGACGGTCGCAGCGAGCTGGAGCGCATGGCCGACGTGGATGGGCCGCCGGTCCTTGACAACACCACGGTGTACGCCACCAGCTACAAGAACCATACCGTTGCCATCGATGGCCCCAGCGGCCAGTTGCTTTGGGATCGCGAGAATGGCGGTCCGCGCGGCCTCGGCGTGAGCAGCTCGGCGGTGGTGGTGACCGATTTGACCGGCCTTGTGTGGGGCCTGGATCGCAATACGGGCGGCAGCCT
Source organism: Lysobacterales bacterium (assembly GCA_038235795.1). Lineage (GTDB taxonomy): Bacteria > Pseudomonadota > Gammaproteobacteria > Xanthomonadales > Xanthomonadaceae > Thermomonas. The sequence continues at coordinate 9,272 of JBBSTP010000060.1, forward strand.
CTGGCAGCAGAACGGCCTGGCCTATCGCAAGGGGACCGCGCCCGCGGTGCAGGGTGACTTTGCGGTGGTCGGCGATTTCGAGGGCGCGCTGCACTGGTTGCGGCTGACTGATGGAGCGTTCGCCGCACGCATGAAGCTGGGCGGCGCGATCAGCGGGCAACCGGCGATCGAAGATGGGGTGCTGGTGGTGCAGACAATAGAAGGCCAGCTGGCGGCATTTGCACTCAAGTAAGGCGGCGCGCAAGCGTCGAGCTGGCATCCTTGTGCGGCCCCGGCCAACCTGCCGGGGCCGCTGTGTTTCATGTGAACGGATCTAGTTGGCGCCACGCGCGCAAAGGTTGACCCATGCTTCCCCTCGTCGCCCTGGTCGGGCGCCCCAACGTCGGCAAGTCCACGCTGTTCAATGCACTGACCCGCACGCGTGATGCATTGGTGCACGACCAGCCGGGCGTGACCCGCGACCGTAACTATGGCGTGTGCCGGCTGCTGGAAGACGCGCCGTTCGTGTTGGTGGACACCGGTGGCATTGCCGGCGAGAACGAAGAAGGCCTGGCCGGCGCGACGGCACGGCAATCCCGTGCAGCAGCGGAAGAGGCCGACCTGATCCTGTTCGTGGTCGATGGTCGCGAAGGCAGTTCAGCGCTTGACGATGACATCTTGCGCTGGCTGCGCAAGCTGTCCAAGCCGACCTTGTTGGTGGTCAACAAGAGCGACGGCATCGATCTGCAGACCGCACTGTCCGAATTCGCCCGCTATGGATTCGGCGATGCACTGGCGGTGTCGTCGGCGCATCGCACAGGCATCGATGAGTTGCTGGCCCAGGTCGCGGAGGAGCTGCCGGGGCAGGGTGTTACCGAGACCCTGGACGACGACCCCACGCGAATCCGCATCGCGTTCGTCGGCCGCCCGAACGTCGGCAAGTCCACGCTGGTCAACCGCATCCTTGGCGAGGAGCGCATGATCGCCTCCGAGGTCCCCGGCACGACCCGCGATTCGATTGCCGTCGACCTTGAACGCGATGGCCGCAAGTACCGCCTGATCGACACCGCCGGCCTGCGTCGCCGCGCCCGGGTGGAAGAGGCGATCGAGAAGTTCTCGGTGGTCAAGACCCTGCAGGCGATCGAGCAGTGCCAGGTTGCGGTGCTGATGCTGGATGCCACCGAAGGCGTGACCGACCAGGACGCGACGGTGCTGGGCGCGATCCTTGATGCCGGGCGCGCACTGGTGATCGCGGTCAACAAGTGGGACGGGCGCAGTGA
>JBBSTP010000061.1:0-10474 GCA_038235795.1 Lysobacterales bacterium
AAGCCGTAGGCGGCAATCACAGCAGAAGGCCTCTCCCCGTCGCGAACACGCTCGACTGCCATCAAGCGAATCTCTTCAAGCGTTTTGTGATCCAGTGTGCGGCCATCTCGCTTCATGAGCTATTGGATCATCAACTCGACTGCTGTGGTTGTTGTTTGTAGCCTAAGTTACCGACTAGTGAGTAAGGAGTCGCTGGGGCCGAATGAACGCGCCCCGGACGGCGGATCGGCCGCCACAGCAGCGCAGCGACCGCCAGTGCGCAAAAGCCGGCACCGGCATAGAACGTGAATGCGGGGCCGAGGCCATCCCACAACAAGCCGGCAAGCACACTCGCCAGCAGCATCGCCACGCCGCTGACCAGATTGAAGGCACCAAACGCCGTGCCGCGCAAGTCAGCGGGCGCGGTGTCAGCCACCATCGTCGCGAGCAATCCTTGCGTGATGCCCATGTGCACACCCCACAGCGAGACGCCGACCAGCACACGCGGCCAGCCACCGTCCATCGCCAGCACGAGATCGGCCGCGACCAGCACGACCAAGCCGAGCAGCAACAGCCGCGTGTGGTCGATCCGGTCGGACAGCTTGCCAAATGGGTAAGCCGCCAGCGAATAGACCAGGCTCATCGCCACCATCACCAGTGGCACCAAGGCCAGTGGGATCCCCGAGCCTTGGGCACGCAGCACCAGAAACGCTTCGCTGAATCGGGCCAGTGTGAACACCGCGCCAATCGCCACGACCCACCAGTAGGCGCTGCCGAGCCGCTTCAGGTTCTCGCGCCGGATTGGGTTGACGCGCTTTGCAGCAGCGACGGGTTCCGGCTCGCGCAGCCTGATCACCAGGAGCACGACCGCCATCGCGCCCGGGATCACCGCCACCCAGAACACCGCCTGGAAATCGTTGGCCCACAGCAGCATCAACCCGACAGCCAGCAACGGGCCGACGAAAGCGCCGACGGTATCCAGCGACGGGCGCAGGCCGAACGCGGCGCCGCGCAGGTGCGGCGGCGCGATGTCCGCGACCAGCGCATCGCGGGGAGCGCCGCGTACCCCCTTGCCCACCCGGTCAATCAACCGAGCCGTCAGCACGATGCCGAGACCGGGCGCCAGCGCGAACAGCGGCTTGCTCAGTGCACCGAGCGCATAGCCGAACACGGCCAGCCCCTTGCGCCGGCCCAGGTAGTCGCTCAAAGCGCCTGAGAACACCTTGACGATCAGGGCCGTGGACTCGGCCAACCCTTCGATCAAGCCGACCGCAAAGGCGCTGGCGCCCAAGGTCGTCACCATGAACAGCGGCAGCAGGCTGTGGATCATCTCGGAGGAGACATCCATCAACAGGCTGACGAAGCCGAGCACCCAGATGCCCGAGGGGATGCGGTCGATCCGCGCTTTCGATTGCTTCATGAGTAGTTTCCGCCGGGCCCGCCGAATCGCGACGCGGGATTGTGGCGGTGCTTGGCTTAAGGTCTGCTGAGTCATACCAGGCATGAACACGGCCGTTGCCCAATTGCCGCAGATTCGCGTGAACCTAAGTGGTTCTTAAGTCTTGCGGCTCGACACTGGCTGCAGTTCACCGAAAACGGTGCATGCAACGACTGGAGATTGCTCAAATGATTGCTCAACCGATGCCAGCCGCGCACGCCAGCCCGACGATTGCGCAGATGCTCAACAAAGTCCCGCAGGTCACGCTGGTGTTCTGGCTCATCAAGCTCTTGTCCACTACCGTGGGCGAGACCGGCGCCGACTACCTGGCGGTGCACGTCGGCCTCGGTACCGGCGTCACGAGCGGCCTGACGGCCGGTCTGTTGCTGATCGCGCTGATCTTGCAGCTTCGCGCTGACCGCTATGTGCCCTGGATGTACTGGCTTACGGTGGTGCTGCTGAGCGTGGTCGGCACCCAGATCACCGATGCACTGACCGACAAGTTAGGCGTCAGCCTCTATGTCAGCACGGCGGTCTTCAGTGCGGCGCTCGCCGCCGTCTTCGCAATCTGGTACTGGAGCGAACGCACCCTGGCGATCCAGAGCATTACGACCCGGCGCCGCGAGCTGTTTTATTGGGCCGCGATCCTGTTCACGTTCGCGCTGGGCACCGCGTCCGGCGACCTAGCAACCGAAGCGCTGGGCCTCGGCTTCAAGGTCGGCGTTGTGGTGTTCGGAGGGCTCATCGCAGTGATTGCGCTGGCCTGGCGCATGGGCCTCAATCCAGTGCTTGCGTTCTGGCTCTGCTACATCCTGACCCGGCCGCTCGGCGCGTCGTTGGGCGACTTGCTGTCCCAGTCTCCGACTTACGGCGGCTTCGGCTGGGGCACGATCGTCACGAGCATTGTGTTTCTGGCCGTGATCGTCGCACTGGTGATCTGGGAGACCGTTCGCGTCGCCGGCGAAGGCAAGACGCAAGGCAGCGTCGGCACCGCCTGACTTTCAAGCCGGTACGCCGACGCGCGCCGGCATTCTTCCATCCGTTCACCCCGATCCACCCCCCCAAAAGGAAACCATCATGTCCAAATCATTTCTCTCCAAAACCCTGAATCCCGCCTTGATTGCCTTTGCGCTGGTCAGTGCTGGACACCTGCTGCCTGGAACCTCGCTGGTGACTCCCGTGCACGCCGCAGCGGCAGCTTCCAAACTGGGCGACTTGTCGCCGTTCCGCGCGATCGTCGTGGACGCGATGGCCCTAGTCGACAAGGGCGACCTGGCCGCCGCCAAGACCCGGATCAAGGAACTCGAAACCTCATGGGACGAGGCCGAAGCGGGCTTGAAGCCGCGCGCGGCGAAAGACTGGCACGTCGTGGACAAGGCGATCGACCGGTCGCTGACCGCGCTGCGCGAATCCAAGCCCGATGCCGCCGCCAGCAAGAAAGCATTGTCGGAGCTGCTTGCGGTGATGGATCAGATGAGCGGCAAGGCCTGAAGAAGCGTCAAATGGGTCGGCGCCTCATGTGCCGGCTCGCGCCAGTTAGCCGGTGATGGACTACAACCTGCATTTGTTCGAGCTCATCAATGCCGCCCCGGGGCTCGGGTCCGTTCCGCTGGCCATCGCGACGACCGTCGCGGACTGGTTGATTTACCTGATCCCGCTGGCGATGACGGTGGCCTGGATACGCAGCGACCGCCTGGCGCGTCGAGAGTTGTTTCAGATGCTGCTGGCCGTGCTGGTCGCGCTCTGGTTGGCCAAAGTAGCGAGTCAGCTATGGCCGCAGCCGCGTCCGTTTGCGCTGCATCTGGGTACGCAGCACCTCCCGCATGCCAACGATCCCGGCATGCCCAGTGACCACGTCACAGTGATCTGGAGCCTGGCTTGCGCCGCCTTTAGCACACGTCGTTTTGCGGTATGGGGCTTGCCGTTGTTGACCGCTGGTCTGCTGGTGGGTTGGAGCCGTGTCTACCTCGGCGTCCATTTCCCGTTCGACGTTTTCGCAGCCTTACCGGTGGCTATCGCAGGCGCCGCTGCCGCGTATGCCTTGCGCAGGCGGGCGAGGCCCGTGTTCGCGCGCGTCCTCTTGCTCTACGATCGGCTGGAAAGGCAGGTCGCCGCTTGGTGGGCTCAGGTCCACGAGGCCTGATCGCCGGACACCTTCACCACGAGCATGCGCATCCTCCTGATCGAAGACGACGAGATGATCGGCAAGGCCGTGCGCCAAGGCCTGACGCAAGCTGGCTTCGCATTGGACTGGGTCACCGATGGCCGCGCAGCTGAGCTGGCGCTGGCCAACGCCGTCTATGACCTAGCGATCCTTGACCTGGGACTTCCGGTTAAAGATGGGATGGCCATCCTGAAAACGCTGCGCGGCAAGCACGACTCGACGCCGGTGCTGATTGCTTCGGCGCGCGACACGGTGGACGACCGCATCGCCGGGCTGGAAGCCGGCGCCGACGACTACGTGCTCAAGCCGTTCGACCTCGATGAACTGGTCGCGCGCGTGCGCGCCCTGCTGCGGCGCCACGCCGGCAGCGGCTTGCCGTTGCTGCAGTTCGGCCGGCTGGTGCTCGACCCCGCGCGCAAGACGGTGAGCCAGGGTGGGGTCGCAGTGACGCTGTCGGCCAGAGAGTTCGCGGTACTCGAAGCGCTCATGCAAAGGCCAGGTGAGGTGCTCTCGCGCGAGAAACTCGAAGACTCAGTCTACGGCTGGGACGACGAGATCGGCAGCAACGCAATCGAAGTGCATCTGCACAACCTGCGCAGGAAGCTGGGCAGTGAGACGATCAAGAACGTCCGCGGCGTTGGCTACCGCATTAGCGAAGGTTGACGCCAGCCCGATGCGATCGATTGAGCGCTACTTGCTGGCGTGGCTGGTCGGGGCGCTGAGCCTCGGCCTTGCCCTAGTTACGCTGGTGCTGTACCTGGTCATGCTCGATGAGATGAACGAGGTGTTTGACGCGGACCTCAAGAACATTGCGACGGCGGTAGCGATCTATCACCACGCCGGCCATGATCGCGTTGACGAGCAAGGCATCGATCGACCGCTTCCCACTGCTGCACCTGACGACACCGAGGTGGTTACCCAGACGTGGACGCCGGCCGGACAGAAGGTATTCGGCTCCGATCCGCGCGTGTTGCTGCCGTTCACAAATAGCGAAGGGTTGTCGCGCCCGACGGTCGCGGGGACGGCCTGGATTGTCTACACCCTCGTGCGCGCCGATGGTGTGGTGCAGGCGGCCCAACGCAAGGCGTCGCGGCAGGAAGTGGCACAAGAGTCGGCCGCCCAGATCTTGCCGCCAATGTTCGTGCTCATGCTGATCGTCTGCGGGCTGGTCGTCTTCGCGCTGCGGCGCGGCTTGGCGCCGCTTGACGCCGCGGCGCGCGACGTGGCGCTACGCACCGAGTCGTCGCTTGAACCGATTCCGACCGACTTGGCGCCGCGCGAGATTCTGCCGCTGGTGGCGTCGGTGAATGCCTTGATGGACCGCCTGGCGACCGCGCTGACAGCGCAGCGTCGGTTTCTTGCCGATGCGGCGCATGAACTGCGCACGCCGGCGACCGCGTTGCGGCTGCAACTGCAATTGCTCGAGCGCTCGTCAGACAACGCAGCGCGCGCACAGGCAATGGCCGAGCTCAAGTCCGGCATCGACCGTAGCCAGCGGCTGATCGAGCAGTTGCTGCAGGTCTCCCGCACCGGCATCGATGGCGAGCCGATGCGCCGGGGACCGGTCGAGCTTGGCGAACTGGTGCGTTCGGTCGTCGGCACGTTGAGCGTTAAGGCCGATTCATGTGGCATCGACCTCGGCGCACGCACATCCGACCCGCTCGTGATCCTGGGCGACCCCGATCAGTTGACCACGCTGCTCAACAACTTGGTGGAAAACGCGTTGCGCCATACGCCCGCAGGTGGCGTAATTGACGTCGAGGCCTGCCTGCTGGACGGCAAGCCCGCGCTTCGCGTGATCGACACCGGTCCGGGGATTCCGACAGCGGACCGCGAGCGTGTGTTTGAGCGCTTCCAACGCGGAGCTGGGTCTCGGCCGCCAAGCCCCGAGGGCAGTGGCCTTGGTTTGGCCATCGTGCGAGCCGTTGCCGACCAGCATCAGGCAACAGTGACTTTGCACACACCTGCATCCGGTCAAGGGCTCGAAGTCCGGGTTTCATTTGCAGACCGGATTGCGGATTGAGCGTGTCAAAGAGCACTCGCCGCGCCAGCAGGGGCGCGTGGACAGACTGGCCTTGCGCCAGACGCGAGCGCCGCGCGATCGACACGCCACAGCTTGAGCCGACCCGCGGCCTTGATAAGCACCGCCTGCTTGAGCATCGATACATAGAGGGCGGCCGAGTCTTCTGAGCTGATCAGCCAAGTCGTCGGCGCCGTGCATAGCAGTGATTTGAATGAATCCTTCGAGATGAGGACCGGAGCGGCATGCAGCTTGTAGAAATCGCCCGCATCGGCCAGTTCGCGTCGCCAGTTGTCGCCCTGCCGTATCTCGGGATCGGCCCAGTCATCAACCACCTGGACCGGGTTGCCAAGCTTGGCGTAGAACGGAATGTCAAATACGTAGGCACCCAGCATCACGACCGGGTCGGATGGGCTTCGTTGTGCAACCAGCGCCGCAGCAACCTTGCGTGAGGACTGCAGCGGGTGGATCGACAGCCAGGCAACCGTGGCCAAGCCGAGCGCGACGCCCAGCCCGGTGCCGGCCGCCCACGTCGGGCGCGACCAAATGGAAGATGAGGCGAACGTCAGGTACCCATCGGCAATCAAGAACGCCAGCGCGGGCATGGCCGGCATGACATAGCCGACTAGCTTGGATTGGGGCCAGGAGAAGAACAGGATGACCACGCCCAGCCAAAGCAGCATCAGCAACCGTGTTGGGCTTTGCCGGACATCGTTCAGGTGACCCCGTGTCATCAAGCGGACCAGCCAAGGCAGCCAAGGCAGGCTCATCACGAACAGCAGCGCAAAGTAAAACCAGAACGGCTCCGCGTTGTTGAACCCCTTGTCGGCAAAGCGCTGGAAATGCTGCACCACGAAGAAGTAGTGAAAGAACTCTGCAAACCGCAGTTGCATCGCGACGAACCAAGGGGCTGCCACCAGCACGAATAGCGCAATACCCGGCCACCAAAGCAGCATGCGGAGTGCGCTCCAGCGGCGGCGCACCAGCCACCAGGCGCCGATTACGAGACCCGGAATCACCACACCGATCAACCCTTTAGCAAGCACCGCCAACGCCGCCGCGACATAAGCAGCAGCTAGGGCGCGACGGTACGGCTGGCCTGCCTCAGCGCTGAGCGTGGCATGGGCGAACAGCACGATGGTCAGCGTGATCAGCCCAGCAACTAGCATGTCCAGATTGGCGAACTGGGCACCGCCGTAGAACAGCGGCTGTGCCAGCAGCGCAATCAGGCTGAACTTGGCCAAGCGCTGACCAGCCCAGCGTCGCACGAACCCATAGAGCGCCAGCGCCCCGATCCAGGCGCCCAGCAGCGGCGCCGCGCGCGCGGCCCATTCGCTGGTGCCGAACAGCGACATCGAAGCGGCCGTGATCCAGTAAAAGAGCGGTGGCTTGTGGAAGTACGGCAAGGCGTTGAGCGTCGGCGTCAGCCAGTCGCCGGACCGCATCATCTCCCAGGCCACGCCGACGTAGCGGCCTTCGTCGGGCAGCATCAGCGGGCGCGCCCAGGCGGTCGCGGCCAGCCAGGCGAGCACCGCCAGCGCAAGTCCCGAGTCACTTGCCAACACGGCGCGAACCGCCTTGTTCATTCGCCGCCTTTCTTGAGGCCCTGACCCATCTCGCGCCGGATCACATAGAGCGGCCGGGCCTTCACCTCCTCGAAGATACGCCCGATGTATTCGCCGAGGATGCCCAGCGAGATCAGCTGGATGCTGGCAAAGGCCATCAGCCCAGCCGCGATCGTGGTCCAGCCGCTGACGTCGTTGCCGTACAGGAAATAGCTGACGGTCAGATAGCCGCCATACAGCAGCGCAGCCAACGCGAAAATGAATCCAGTGATGCTGACCGCGCGCAGCGGCCATGTGGTGAAAGCGGTCAGGCCGTCAAGCGACATCCGGACCAAGCGCCACGCGCTGAAATGGCTGTGGCCGTTTAGCCGCGGGGCTGGCATATAAGGCACGGCAATGGCGTGAAATCCGACCCACGCATACAAGCCCTTCATGAACCGATTGCGCTCGGGCAGTGACAGCAGCGCATCGACGACACTGCGGTCCATCAACCGGAAGTCGCCCGCACCGGCAGGCACCGTGAAGCGATCGGCCGCATTCACGAGCGCGTAGAAGCAGCGCGTGCCGAACCGCTTGAACAGGCTCTCGTCATGGCGGTGCTCGCGCACGGCGTAGACCACGTCCGCACCTTGGCGCCACTCATGGACGAACCGCGCGATCAGCGCGGGCGCGTGCTGCAGGTCGGCGTCCATCATCACCACGACCTCGCCCAGTGCAGCACGCAAGCCGGCGGTCAACGCAGCTTCTTTGCCGAAGCTGCGTGATAGCTGCAGCACACGGAATCCCGGCTTGCGCGCCCAGCTGGCCAGCACCAGGGGTGTCGGATCCGTACTGCCGTCGTCGACGAGGATGATTTCCCAGGTGCGAGCGCATGAGGCCAACACGTCCTGCAGCAGCGGCAGCAGGCGCACAAGGTTGTCAGCTTCGTTTCGGCAGGGAATGACGCAGGACAACGAGGGCAATTCGCGCAGGGTTGGCGCATCGCCGCGCGCCGCACCGGATCGCTCAGCAGGCGCCACCGAATCGATTGATTGGGCAAACCGGGCAGCTCGATGGGCCGGTAGAAGTTCGGGAGCCCCGTAGTGATTCATGAAGGCAAGCGCGGCGGGAAGTAGATTTGCGCCAGTGTCCGAGGCGCTCACTTAATTCAGACTTAAGTTTTGCGCTGGCACAGTCGATTGACTCATGCAGGAGGGCTTCAAGACGCTCCCTGCCGCCTACAGTGTCATTTGAATCACCGAGAGAAACCGATGTTGTCAATGAACAGAAAACGCAGAGGACTTCTGCTGGGGCTACCGCTGGTGATAACGGCTGCCGTGATGTTTGCCGCTCCAGCGAACGCGACGCCCTCCGAGCAGGAAAGTCAGGTCATTGAACAGCTCATCGCCCAGGTTGCAGTGGCGCGCAAGACTGTCTTCATCCGCAACGGTCGGGAAGTGGGTGCACCGGCGGCGGCTGAACATCTGCGCGCCAAGTACCGGCACTTCAAGGACCGGATTGCCACGGCCAGCGACTTCATCCGACTGGCAGGCACGCGGTCGGAGCTGACCGGCGTGCCTTACCGCGTCCGCTTGCCTGATGGGAAAACGCTGACCAGCGCCGAGTTCTTGCACGACCAGCTCAAGGCGCTGCAGTCGGCATCCGCAGGCGCTGGCGCGACACCCGCAGCGAAGTAGATTACTGCGATGGCCCAATGGATCATCCACTTCATCGAGTTGCACGGCCTGCTCGGCGTGTTTGCGCTGATGGTGCTGGAAAACGTGTTCCCGCCGATCCCATCCGAATTGATCGTGCCGTTCGCGGGCTTCGTCGCCGCGCGCGGCGACATGAACACGGCCGGGTTGATCGCGGCTGGAACCTTGGGCTCAATCGTCGGGACACTGCCCTGGTACTTCGCAGGCCGGCTGTTGGGCGCCGAACGCTTGAAGCGCTGGGCCGGACGACATGGCCGTTGGCTGGCGGCTTCGCCAGCTGACATCGAGAAGGCCAGCCACTGGTTCGACCGTCACGGTGAGCGGGCAGTGTTCCTGGGCCGTATGGTGCCGGCGGTGCGCAGTGTGATCTCGGCGCCGGCGGGCATGACCAAGATGGGGTTCACCCGGTTCCTGCTGTGGTCGATTGCCGGCTCGGCGCTATGGGTCGGCGCATTGGCTGGACTCGGCTATGTGCTCGAAGGCCAGTACGAAAATGTCCAGCACTGGATCGACCCGGTGTCCAAGCTCATCGTCGCCGTGGCCGTGGTTGGCTATTTGTGGCGCGTGATCACGTTCAAGAAAGAGGAGTGACATGAAGGCTCCAGCAACACTTCTTATCATCCGTGCGATTTTTGGATGACAAATCCGCCCCTCGGAATCACGTCGAGGCTAACTGGTTGATTGGAAACGGGTTTTCTTGACTGAAGCGTTCCACCGTCCAGAGCACGAGCATTTCGTTGGCGCCGATGCCCTGCACCTTCTTGTATGCGAACTTGTGGCCCGCACGCTCAGGAGAGCGTCATCTCAAGCTGCACATCGCGGTAGGGCACCTCGGGGCGGACCTTGCCGCGCTCGCCCTTGTGCAGGCGCACGAGGCCGTAGCGCTCCATCGTCTTCAGCGTACGCGAGAGGTTGCCGGGTGTGCGGCCGGAGCTGGTGGCCAGCTCGTGCAGCGACGCCGGGTGGGTATCGACAATCTGCGCCAGCAGCGCACGGTTGCGATTCGAGAGCAGCTTGGCAAAGCTCTCCGGCGAAGTGAACCAGACCTTGGGGTCTGCTGCCTTGGGCTGCAGCTCACCGCGGGCGATTGCCAGCGTACGCGCCTTCATGTCTTCGTAGGAGGCGATTCCTACCTTGAGCGTCGTCATATCTAGACTCCTTTTGCCCGCATCACCGATTCCACTTCGTTCCAGAACGCCGCCACCAGCGCGCCGGCGTCCGTATAGTCATAGGGCCTGACCGTGCGCAGCCGGTGCTTGTGGTCCTTGGCCGCCCCCCTGCCTTGCCCCGCCACCGGATGGGCGTTGTCGAAGCCGACCAGACGCTCGCCGTTCGGGCCATGCAGGGTCAGTGTGTAGTCGAGCCCGTGCGGCTGGTCGGCTGCGGCAGGCACTTGGTGCACCACGAATTTCACCCAGTAGCCGGCCTCATCGATCACGAGCACCTGGCCATTGAGGTCCAGCAGCGTGTCGAGGGGTCCACTTGATTTCGGTGCAAAAAGTGACGATTCGAATCGCCAGCAACGACGCGGGCTCGCTTCGGTAACTTATTGATTTCAAGAGAATTGCTGTTCGTTTTTCGGTGGCGTATCGTATTTGGCCCCGAACTGAACAG
>JBBSTP010000062.1:0-10448 GCA_038235795.1 Lysobacterales bacterium
AAAAAGCAGAAAGATTATATTCATATTATTCACTGCAATTATTGCCCTGGCGAGTTCAACTCTGTAACGCAACACCAGCGGTAGTGAAGTGGTTCAGGCGGCTTAGCCTGAGCGACTACACCGCCAAGTGGAGTTGCCCATGGCCTCAGGCCGCCTGAACCTGCACGAACGATATCGCATACATGCACTGTCCGAAGCCGGCCATTCCATGCGAACCGTTGCCATATGGCTGGACCGCAGCCCCAGCACGATCAGCCGCGAACTGCGGCGCAACCGGACAGGTCGACGCTATCAACCAGAGGCTGCGCATCACCTGGCGTGCGCCCGCCACTCGCGTGCCAGTCGCCGCCCTCGCATCGATACTGGACGCATCCAAAAGATTGAAGCGGTTCTGGCCGAAGACCACAGTCCCGCGCAGATTGCCGGGCATACCGCCTTGGCCAGTCATGAATGGATCTACCGCCACATCTACACGAACCAACGCCGAGGCGGCACCCTGTTCAAGTCCTTGCGCCGCCGCAGGCGGCAACGCCGCAAGCGCGGGCTGCGCGATGGCCGTGGCCAGTTGCTGCACCGCCGGCATTGGTCCGAACGTCCTGCCGTTGTGGAGAGGCGAAGCCGCATTGGCGACTGGGAACTGGACACCATGCGTGCCTCCTGCGGCAAGGCAGTGGTTGTCACAATGACCGAACGCCGCAGCCGCTTGCATTTGCTGGCGCTCTCGCCGGATGGCACCGCGATCAATGTATGCAACGCCATCCTGCGCCGGCTCGGCAGGATACGCAGAGCCGTTCACACCATGACCTCCGACAACGGAAAGGAATTTGCCGAACACCAACTCGTCGCCGCCGCACTGCAGAGCGACTTCTACTTCGCCGACCCGTACTCGCCCTGGCAGCGCGGCAGTAACGAGAATGCCAACGGACTGGCCCGCCAGTACTTGCCACGCAGCATGGACTTCAGCACGATCACTGACGACTATCTACGCTGGATCGAGCAGCGCCTATACAATCGCCCGCGCAAAGTGCTTGGATTCAAGACGCCCCTCGAAGTATTCAACGAGGATGTACTCAATACTGTTGCGAATCAGAGTTGAACTCGCCGACCGTTAAACTGCCAGCGCGAAATGACCAAACCCCACAAGGAACATCCCATGGCATTCACCACCACGGCCTCTGGCCTGCAGTTCGAAGACACCGTCGTTGGCACGGGCGCCGAGGCACAGCCCGGCCGCGACGTCACCGTGCATTACACCGGCTGGCTATACGAGAACTGCGAGCAGGGCGAGAAATTCGATTCCAGCAAGGATCGCGGCGAACCCTTCATCTTTCCGCTTGGCGCCGGCAGCGTCATCAAGGGCTGGGACGAAGGTGTGCAGGGCATGAAAGAAGGCGGTCAGCGCACGCTGATCATCCCCGCCAGCCTTGGCTATGGTGCACGCGGCGCCGGTGGTGTCATCCCGCCGAATGCCACGCTCAAGTTCGAGGTCGAACTGCTGGGGGCGTGAGGCAAAGAGCGGTCAGCGTCAACTGTTCCGCCAACCTTACAAAGTAGAAGAGGCGAAATCAGGCATCAGAGTCGACTTTTCCAATTTGCGCCGAGATTGAATTTACCGGGCTCAAAAGTCGACTCTGGCCTCTGTTTTATGAGCCTCGACAACCACAAACCCCACAAGGAACATCCCATGGCGTTCACCACCACGGCTTCTGGCATGCAGGGCTCCGATCAGCCACTTGCCGGCAAGGTCGCGATCGTGACGGGGGCAGGCCGCGGCATTGGCAAGGCGATCGCACTGGCCTTTGCCCAGGCCGGCGCAGCGGTGTGTTGCGTCGCGCGTACCGCGGCCGACATCGAGCAGACGGCGCAGGACATCCGGCTTGCGGGTGGCCAAGCCTTGCCCGACACGGCGGACGTCTCGCAACCGGCCGCTGTCCAGCAGATGGTGGCCAGCACGCTTGAGGCCTTTGGCGGGCTCGATATCCTGGTGATCAACGCCGGCCTGGGCGGGGATCGACACCCGGTGGAAACCGGCAGTGCGGATCTTTGGCGCGCAACGATCGAAGTCAATCTGCTCGGCGCCTACTATTGTGCGCAGGCCGCGATTCCAGCGCTCAAGCAACGCGGTGCAGGAAAGATCATCACGCTGGGATCTGGGCTTGGGCATCGCGGCAAGGCGGGCCGCTCGGACTATGCGTGTTCCAAGGCCGGGTTGTGGATGCTGACGCGCGTCCTGGCGCAGGAGCTGGTGGCGGACAACATCAGCGTGAACGAGATTATTCCCGGGCCGGTGCTCACCGGAATGACCGAGCGATTCCAGGCGGCGCAACGCCTCAACCCCGACGCCATTCCGCCGCCCGGCGGCGAATGGGTCAAGACACCAGAAGACCTGATTCCTCTAACGATGTTCCTGGCGACGCAGCCTGACACGGGGCCCTCGGGCCAGAGTTTCAGCCTGCGGCGCAACGAGAGTTGATCGCTGGCTTCAGCAGCCACAGCACGCTAGGCAAGGCTGCCGTATCCGTTCAAGTCTTGATGACCAAGGCCGCGGATCAGGACGGGCTTGGTCGCGTACGGCATGCTCGGTGCATAGGCCGCAGGGTCAATTCGGGTATGGGCACTGGTGACGCGGAACACCAGGCTCAATCGTTGCGCAGGAGCTGCCTCGCGCGCGAGGATCCCGCTGGACGCGTGCAGCAACTCGGGGTGGAAGATCAGGCATTGCCCGGCCCGCAGGGGCACGCGGACGAAATCCGTTTCGGCAATGTCTCCCTTGTAGCGGATGTTTCCTCCAGCCTGCCGTTCGGCATTGATTCCGTAGCGGCGTTCCTTTAGCTCGGGAGACATGCGATGCGATCCCGGAGCGAGCAGCGTGCAGTTTTCACTGCTGCCATCCACCATCGCCAGCAGGGCCGAGATGCCGAAGCCTCCTCCCAGCAACCGGGCATGCTGGTCCTCGTGCCATTCCAGCTGGGGATTGCCCAGGAACAGGTTCGTCCGCCATAAAATGAGGTCGGGGCCCAGCAGCGTCGCCAGGCGACCCCACAGATCCACCTTCCTGCAGATTTCCCCGATCACCGGCAAGTCGCAGTGACGATTCATCGCGTTCGCCCCCGCACGTTCGAACTCGATCTCAAAGCGGGCCGCGAGGTGGGCCATTTGTTCCTGAGGCAGTGCCCAAACGGGAGTGATGTATCCGTCGCGCCGCCATTGCTCCCGTTCGGGATTGGTCAATGGTGTTTCGGGCTGAGGCGTCATGCGGGCAGTATATGAGCAAAAACAGGGGTCACTAACAGGGGTCAGAGTCGACTTTTCCTGGGACGCCGGAATTGAACTCTCCCCGCTGAAAAGTTGACTCCGACCGAATATTGCCGACCGCTATTTCTGACCCGATCCTGTACGGTGCACTCTTTAGATTGGCCTTGACGCGTCGCCCGCATCCAGCGGCGGCAGGGCGGGGAACTGCCCGGTCATGCGCGTGCCTGGCACCATGCCCCAGCGGATCCCGATCCGGCGCAAGCGCGCTTGCACCTCGCCAAGCAGTTGGGGCGGCGTAGCGGCGATAATGGCGTCATGACGGTCCGCCCACGCGCTTGCAAGGTCGAACACGTTGGCGGCCTGTTTTTGCAGGCTCGGCATTTGATTTTCCAAGGCCGCCAGCTCGGCGTCGATTCGCGCGTCGGCGGTGAGACGATCCTTCATCAAGCTGGCCATGCGTTCGTTCACGATGGGGACGACCGCACATTCTGGCAACCGGGGTGCATGCTGCGTGACGACCCTTGCTTAACCCACTTCGTTCAATAGGATCCACACATGTTCAATCACATCATGGTCGGCACCAACGACATCGAGCGTTCGGAAAAGTTCTACGACGCGGTGCTCGCCGTGCTTGGTGCAGGCGGCGCGGTCAAGAACTGTTCGCCCAGCGGCCACTTGCGGATGTTCTATCGCCACGACGGTAATACATTTGGGATCGCTGAGCCCATCGACGG
The DNA here is from genome assembly GCA_038235795.1 of Lysobacterales bacterium. Classification (GTDB taxonomy): domain Bacteria; phylum Pseudomonadota; class Gammaproteobacteria; order Xanthomonadales; family Xanthomonadaceae; genus Thermomonas. Next base: position 3,990 of record JBBSTP010000062.1, read on the forward strand.
CGGGCCTGCCAGGTGCGCCAATGGCGCCACGATTGGCTTCAAGTGCACGTCGGCCGAGCAGGCCAAGGAATTCCACGACGTCGCGGTCGCGTCCGGCGGTGCGTCCATTGAGGATCCGCCCGGTCTGCGCATCGGTGACATGGGCAGCCTGTACCTGGCCTACGTGCGCGATCCCGACGGCAACAAGTTGTGTGCGATCTACCGGCCGAAGTGACGCAGGAGTTCGACCCAGTCCCGTTTTCGCTGGCCATTACCGCAGGCGCAACCGGGTTACTACCGCGCAGTGGTCGCTCAGCGGGTCGGCGACGAAGGTTTTTTCCTCGAACGCAATGAAACCGGCCGCTGCCCGGCGGTCCAGCACGATGAAGTCGATAAAGTCGCGATAGCGGGGATTGCACCGCGCCGATTGTTCGCCCGATGCCCGGGAGAGATCCGCGTTGGGCGGCGAGGCATCGTCCCAGTCCGTCCAGATCGCATCTCCAGGCATGCCGAGGCGGCGGTTGAAGTCGCCGAGGACCGCGAACCGGATACCTTCGGCCGCACGGCGGTCGATCCAGCGCTCCATCACCGGAATCTGCTGGAACAGGACCCGGCACGCCTCGTTCCTGTCGCCGGCGCTGCAGCCTGATTTCAGATGGACAGACAGCAGGCGGACCGGCGTTCCGCCAGCGGGCAGAACGATCACGTCCACGCCCGAGCGCAGGTCTGGGTTGCCGACCTGGACGTCGGTGAAGTCCGGCTGGCGATCGAATGGAAGGTCTTTGCGGATCGCAAAGCCGGTGCGCTGTGCGTTGATCGTCAATCCGGCGCGGCCGCCACACTCGCCGCTTCGACTGGTTCCGATTCGCTGCTCGATCTGGACGTTGTAGATCGAAGGATCAAATACACGCTCGGCTGCGGCCCGGGATTCCACCTCCTGGAACGCGATCACGTCGGCCCCCAGCGCATTCACGTAGGCGCGCATCGCGGCGTAGTCCGCATCAGCCCGCGGCCTGCAACCCGAACCATTGCGTTCCGCCAGATGCTCCATGTTCCAGGTGACGAGCGTGATGGTCGGCGCGAGCGAAAGCCCGGCGCCGCGACCGGGGACTCCCGTGCAGGATCCAGCGAGCAGGCAGATTGCGGCGATCAGCGCTAAGCTTTTCATGGGCGTAGTAGACCACCGGTAGGTCGCCGCTTGCTAGCACCCCGACGTCACAGCCATACCCGAAAAGCGTCGGAAATATGTCCGTTGGGAGCGTGTGGTCTGGTTTTTGACCGTCGTCGTCCTGCAGGAACTCCAAAACCAAAAGACCCCAGGCGTTGCCGCCCGGGGTCCTGGTACCGCTAATGCGGTCAAGCGTCGAGTAAAACTTACTCGGCCTGGACTTCTTCAGCCTGCAGACCCTTCTGGCCCTGCGCGACCTTGAAGGAAACCTTCTGGCCTTCCTGCAGCGACTTGAAGCCGTCGCCCTGGATGGAACGGAAGTGGACGAAGAGGTCGTCGCCGCTTTCGGGGGTGATGAAGCCGAAGCCCTTGGCGTCGTTGAACCACTTGACGGTGCCGGTTTGACGATCAGACATGTTGTTACTCCTTGGAACAGTTGAGGAAACACGGCCCGCCTGATGCGGTGCCGGACTGTATCGAGCCAGGGGTAACGCGAAGCGATGGAGCGGATCGTCTGGAGAGGCCGTCTTCGACCTTGGAACCTGTTGATCTACCGCATCGGAGCCACGATGTACCGTGATCCCGCTTTGAACAGTGGACGCACCATACCTCAATTTTGAGCGTGAGCGTGAATGGAACAGTAAAAAAGCATCAGGATGGGCTTTTCCCGGCTGGCCAAGCGTTGGCAAACAGGGGCCAGAGCCGACTTTTCTTGCGCTAAGCCACCCTTTCCTCCCGTTCCCTGGTGCCAAGTCGAAAAAGAGCCGTGGGATACCGGCTCTTTTTTTTGGTCGGGGTCAGCCCGTCAACCAAGTAGCGAACGCCATCCATATGCCCGTGGTCGTCAATACCAGGCGCAGCGGCCAGGACAGGATAATCAGCCCGGCACCCCACGCGAAGGCAGGGTGGAGCTTGCGGTGTTTGACGGTGTCATAGGCCACGCACCCGAGCACCAGCAGGATCGTCGTGCTGAAGTAGGCCACAATGCCGGCCCGGTGCCAGGCATCGATCGGCACGCGAGCGATCGCCGCCGTCAGCAGGCCGACGAAGGACAACAGCATCAGGCGCTTGTGGACGTCGCTGCGACGCCTGAAAAGCAGCGCAGCGCCGACCAGTAGCGCGAAGACCACCATGTCGCCCAATGGAACCACCAGGAAGACCAGCGGTGGCGGGCCGGGCGTGTGGCCCAGCTTGGCCGCTGTTATGGCGACGATTGGGCCGACGATCAGGATCGCCATCGCCAGCAATGCCCCGGCCATGCCCAGACGTCGATGAAGGTCGATGCGCCGGGCGGCGACAAGTCGCGTCTGCACGAAGAACAGGGCGAACCACGCCGTCATCAGCACGCCGTGCAGGAGGAGGAGATCGGACAGTGGCGGCGCCCCGAAGACCTGCTTGAGGTAAAAGGTCCGGGCGAACCCTGCGAAGACGATCACGGCAGCGCCTAGGGGTGCCCAAATGTAGAGCGCACGGTCGGAATCGCGCCGCGGACGAAGGGGCCTGGCCATGCGCGTCGCTCCTGTGACAGTAATTGCCGTTGAACAGGGAACGTGACCCGGATCCGAAGGCGGCCAGATGGGTGCAATCAGGTTACTGAACCGGTGGTTCGCACGTGCGAGCGTAGCTCCGCATGGACCCACCGCCGCAACGCGCTCATCACGACTTCATTACGGACAGCCTGAAACCCTCGCGGGAGAGGATAAGGGTGCCCGCCCAGCGGCTGCCTGCCTCCCAGGTGAGGCATTTCGCCCACCGACTACTGGAGAATTCCGATGATCAACAAACACGCGGTACTGCTTGCCGTACTCATCCCCGGGTTGGCCGTGCTAGCCGGGTGCAACGACCGCGATGCAGACGATGCGGTTGCCCCCGTCGCCACGGCTCCCGCCGACAACATGCCGGCCGAGCCAATGCCTGCGGCTCCCATGCCCGCCGACAACATGCCTGCCAATAACATGCCTGGCAACAACATGCCTGCCGACAACATGGCGGGCCACGACATGGCCGGCATGGGCAACGAGATGTCGTTCGCCGATATGGACAAGAATCGCGACGGCGGCGTCACCCATGACGAGTTGATGGACACGGACATGCTCGACCAGCATTTCTCGGTGGCAGATACCAACAGCGACGGCAAGCTGTCCGATGCCGAGATCATGAAGCACCGTGCCGACATGGCGGCGGCACCGGCCAAGTAATGCAACGGGTCGGAATCCGCGACGCGGATTCCGTCCTTGCCGCTCACTTGTTGTCGAAAAATCCGGCGAAGGCGGCCACGGTGCGCTCGATGCCGTCATTGTCAACGTCAAGATGGGTCACGAGGCGCACCGTTGGCAGGTAGCCGATGCTGATGCGGATCCCGGCCTGCCGCATGTGTGCGTCCAGCGCGCGCAGTCGATTGGCCGGCACGTCGATGAAGACCATGTTGGTGTAATCGCCTAGCAGGTTGATGCCGGCGATTTCCCCCAAGCGGCTCGCAAGTTGGGCAGCGCGATCGTGATCCTGGGCCAGCCTGTCCACGTGGTGGTCCAGCGCATGCAGGCCCGCAGTGGCGAGGATCCCGGCTTGTCGCCAGCCACCGCCGCACACCTTGCGCCACCGCCGCGCCTTGTCGATCAGTGCATGCGATCCCACAAGCACCGACCCGACCGGGGCACCCAAGCCCTTGGACAGGCAGATCGAGACGGTATCGAAATGGCGGGTGATCGCGCGCGCCGGCACCTTGCACGCCACTGCGGCGTTGAACAGGCGTGCCCCGTCCAGGTGCAGGCCCAACCCGTGTGCTCGCGCCAGGTCGTGAGCGCCACGCAGGTAATCCAACGGCAACGTGCGCCCATTCCAGGTGTTCTCCAGCGCCAGCAGGCGTGTGCGCGCGAAGTGCGAATCATCGGGCTTGATCGCCGATGCAATGCTTGCCAGCGGCAGGGAGCCGTCATTGGCCTGCACAATCGGTTGCGGCTGGATCGAACCAAGCACGGCCGCGCCGCCGCCTTCGAACTTGTAAGTGTGTGCATCCATGCCCACCAGGTATTCGTCGCCGCGCTCACAATGGGCCAGTAAGGCGAGCAGGTTCGATTGCGTCCCGCTGGGCACGAACAGCCCGGCATCGAAACCCAGGTCGTCCGCCAGCCGCTGCTGCAGGATGTTGACCGTGGGGTCTTCACCGTAGACATCGTCCCCGACCGGCGCATCCAGCATCGCCGCACGCATCGCGGCTGTCGGTTGGGTCACTGTATCGCTGCGCAGATCGATCGTGTTCAGCGTCAGTCCTTTGCGCGAATCCCGTAGTCGGGTCGATCTTCCCCCGAAAAAGCCCGTCAGAGAAGGTGTCCGTCTCGATACATGGTAACGGAGTCAGTGGAGTTCACCCCTTCAGACCCCGGCGTGCTCACCGCGCGCCTTGACTGTGCCAACCGACTACGATGTTCCCGACACTCAGCGTGCGTGCTGCAGGAAGAATCGGACCATCTCGGCGGACGCGTCGGGGCCTTGGGGATCGGTGTAGGTGCCAGTTGCGCTGCCGCCCATCCAGGCGTGGCCACCGCCGTGCACCCGCCAGTCCTCGACCTTGGTCCGGCCCGACGCGTCCGCATAGGTGGTACGCACGTAGCGACGGCCACCGTGGACGACGCCGCTGTGCTGGGTCGATGCGGCGGCGCCACCGACGCTGGTCTGATGCGCCACGATCGCATCACCATTTGCCGCCGCCACCGTATGGTCGCGATCGCCGTGGAACACGATGGTCGGGATGCCGGTGGCGGCTGCGTGCGCCTGTGTGTCGGTGACGCCCGCGGCGCCACCACGCATCGCCGCAAACGCGGAGCCCATGTCGTGCGCGGCGCGGTAGGGCAAGCCGGAGTGGGCGCCCACGGCGGCGAAGACGTCCGGGTAGGTCCTGCCCAATACCACCGCCATGGCGGCGCCCGCAGACAGGCCGGCGACGTAGATGCGCGCTGGGTCCACGCGATGCTCCGCGCTGACCTGCGCGGTCATGTCGGCGATCAGGGCGGGCTCGCCGCTGCCGCGCGCCTGGTCCTGCGGGCGGAACCAGTTCCAGCACTTGGAGCCATTGGCGTTGGCGGACTGTGCAGGATAGACGACCAGGAATCCGTGCTCGTCGGCAAGCGCATTCATGCGCGTACCTGCGGCAAAATCGTCCGGCGACTGGGTGCAGCCGTGGAGCATCACCAGCAGTGGAACAGAGATCGACGTGTCGGCGTCGTAGCTGGCCGGTATGTATAGCTTGTAGGGGAGCGTCCCGGCCGGGCCTGCGAACGAGCGGGACAGGAACCGGCCCTGCGGCGCGTCGGCAATTTCGCGGCGCGGCTCTATTGGCGGAAGCGCGAGCGGCGTCCCGCCTTCGCGGGCAACCGGCGCTGGCGCCGGCGCGCCACCAGCGCCCAGCAGGCCGGCGCGGGCGAGGGCGTCATCAATGACACTGGCGATCTCCCCGCCTCGCGAGGTGCTCCTGCCCAGGCCCGCGGAAGCCAGTGCGTCGTCGATGATCTTGGGGATGTTCACGTTCTGGGTGCTCGCGCCTTCCGCGTGCTGCGAAGACGACCGGAGATGCAGGCGTTCAAGCAATTGATTGACCAGTTTCAAGGATGTGCCTTGTGTGCGAGGGAAGCATCGCGTGCCAGAACATCGGTTTGGTGCACTGCAGCATACGCCTCCCACTATGTGTAGCGCCGCGTGATCCTCGAATGACGACGCTATGACACCGGGTTAAGTCAGGTTGTAGCCTGTCTTACGTGTGATCTAGCCGCGATTACGCCCGAGCCGGGCCTGGTTGCGCACCACCGTCTGCTTGGCGGGCCGCAGCGCTGCATTGCCGACGCCAACCCACAGCTCCGAAACTTCCTGACAGGCGTTCATCCAGCCTGACGCTGACCATGAAGACGGCCGCATGCCCACTTGCAGCATTTTGTAAGGAAGCAGACCCAGCGCAGCGCTGGCCGCGATCATGCCGTCACTGGCCGCTTCGATCTTCTCCGAGCTCATCCGTTTTGCTTCCGACTGGTGCCACGGCGACAGCAGAGTGACCGGGTTGGAAAACGCGAGCATGCGCGTGGCGATGACGTTCGCCGATGCCGCGCCCGTTGCGTTCAGCAACGCGGTCGCGGTGCGGATTTGGTGGCGGGATGACATGCAGGAACTCCGAAACAACGGTACGGGACGCGCACGGTGCTCCATGCAGAATGAACGGGCTGTGCAGTCAAACGGCTGCTCGAGCAACCGAGTGTCAAGAGGTCGTCAGTGCGTGGCGGCGTGCAGTGTGCGCTGCTGTAACAACAACAGGTTGCGGATCTTGG
>JBBSTP010000063.1:0-10354 GCA_038235795.1 Lysobacterales bacterium
ACTCAAAGAACGAGCAGCTGCAGCGCATCTACGGCACCGCGTGGGCCGACAAGAAGCAGCTGGCGGCGTATATCCAGCGCATCGAGGAAGCGGACAAGCGTGACCATCGCAAGATTGCCAGGCAACAGGACCTGTTCCACCTGCAGGAAGAGGCGCCCGGCCTGATCTTCTGGCATCCCAAAGGCTGGTCGATCTGGCAGGTGGTCGAGCAATACATGCGCAAGGTGTATCGCGAGTCCGGCTACCAGGAAATCCGCTGCCCGCAGATCCTGGACGTCACGCTGTGGCAGAAGTCCGGCCACTGGGACAACTACAAGGACAACATGTTCTTCACCGAGTCGGAGAAGCGCACCTATGCGCTCAAGCCGATGAACTGCCCGGGCCACGTGCAGGTGTTCAACTCGGGCCTGCACAGCTACCGCGACCTGCCGATCCGCTACGGCGAGTTCGGCGCCTGCCATCGCAACGAGCCTTCCGGCGCGCTGCACGGGATCCTGCGCGTGCGCGGCTTCACCCAGGACGACGGTCATGTGTTCTGCACCGAGGACCAGATCGAGGCCGAGGTCACCGCGTTCCACCAGCAGGCGATGGCGGTCTACAAGACGTTTGGCTTCAGCGATGTGCAACTGAAGATCGCCCTGCGCCCGGAACCACGCCTTGGCGACGACGCCACCTGGGACAAGGCCGAGCACGCACTGCGCGCTGCGTTGCGCGCCGCGGGCGTTGAGTGGGAGGAATTGCCGGGTGAGGGCGCGTTCTATGGTCCGAAGATCGAGTACCACCTCAAGGACGCGATCGGCCGCACCTGGCAGCTGGGCACCATGCAGGTCGACTTCATGATGCCCGCGCGGCTGGGCGCCGAATACATCGACGAGCAAAGCCAGCGCCAGCATCCGGTGATGCTGCATCGCGCGATCGTGGGGTCGATGGAGCGTTTCATCGGCATCCTGATTGAACATCATGCCGGGCAGTTTCCGGCCTGGCTGGCGCCGGTGCAGGCGGTGGTGATGAATATCACCGACGCCCAGGCGGACTATGTCGGCGAGGCGACGAAAACCCTTGCAAATCAAGGCTTCCGGGTGAAATCCGATTTGCGCAATGAGAAAATCGGCTATAAGATCCGCGAGCACACGCTGCAGCGGGTGCCGTACCTGCTGGTGGTCGGTGACCGCGAGAAGGAAAACGGCCAGTTGTCGGTGCGCTCGCGGGGTGGAGAAGACCTCGGTACCATGTCCGTTGCCGACTTCGCGACGCGTTTGCGTGAGGATGAGGCCGGCCAGCGGTAGAGGGAGGTTGAAGGCAACTGCAACACACTGGCCCGCGATTCCGGAACCGCGGGCCGATCCGGCTTCATCGAAGCCAGGCTTTTACAAGCCAATATTGGAGAAGGCGACATCAGCACCACAGACTCGAAGCAGAACCGCAGGAACCAGGAGATCCGCGTCCCGCGCGTGCGCGTGATCGGCAGCGATGGCGAAATGATCGGCGTATTGTCGCGCGACGAGGCGCTGACCCTGGCCGAAGAGGAAGCGCTCGACCTGGTCGAGATCCAGCCGAATGCGGATCCGCCGGTCTGCAAGATCATGGACTTCGGCAAGTTCAAGTTTGAACTGCAGAAGAAGAACAACGAGGCCAAGAAGAAGACCAAGCAGGTCGAGATCAAGGAAGTGAAGTTCCGTCCGGTCACGGACGAGGGCGACTACCAGATCAAGTTGCGCAAGATGCGCGAGTTCCTCGAGGAAGGCGACAAGATCAAGGTCAATATTCGTTTCCGTGGCCGCGAGATGAGTCATCAGGAACTGGGCCGTGAAATGGCCGCACGCATCGAGGGCGACCTCGGCGAGGACATCGTCATCGAATCGCGCCCGCGCCTGGAAGGCCGGCAGATGGTGATGATGATCGCGCCCAAGAAGAAATAAGGTTTTTCCTTCTCCCGCTGGCGGGAGAAGGTGGCCCGTAGGGCCGGATGAGGGCGGAGGTATCGGAAACATGCCGTCACCTCAATTCTTTCCGCTGCGGCGCCCACAGGGCGTACAGAACCGAAGCAGCGCAAAACCCTGATTTGACAGGGAAAGATTGCAAACCAGGCACGTGGTCGCCATAATGGTCGGCCCGGTTCGCCGGGTTTGTTTGTAGTGCGGCACCTAGGACCCGCCTTGATCCGGCGTTTTAACGCTTTCGGATCAATGGCTTACCACCGGCACAGGCAGGACGGAAAGCCCAGATTTTTGGGCTTCGCGATGAGGAGCGACGGCCGCAAGGCCTAGCGACGATTCGCCAAGCACGAAAAGATGGCGCCTCGGCCAGTATGTTGATTTCGCAAGGATCCCCAATGCCCAAGATCAAGACCAATCGCGGGGCTGCAAAGCGCTTCCGGAAGACCGCTTCCGGCAAGTACAAATGCGGCCACGCCAATCGAAGCCACATCCTCACCAAGAAAGCCACCAAGCGGAAGCGCAACCTCAGGCAGACGAACCATGTTCGCCCCGAGGACGCGGGACGTCTGGATCGCATGCTTCCGTATTTGTGAGGAGATAGAAAATGGCACGAGTCAAACGTGGTGTAACGGCGCGCGCGCGCCACAAGAAGGTTCTGAAGCAAGCCAAGGGCTACTACAACGCACGCCGCAAGGTGTTCCGCGTTGCCAAGCAGGCCGTTACCAAGGCCCTGCAGTACGCCTATATCGGCCGCAAGCAGAAGAAGCGTGTGTTCCGCAGCCTGTGGATCGCGCGCATCAATGCAGCCTCGCGGGCCAACGGCATCAGCTACAGCCGTTTCATGAATGGCATGTTGAAGGCGGGCATCACCCTGGACCGCAAGGTGCTGGCGGACATCGCGGTGCACGACGCGGCGGGCTTTACCGCCTTGGCCGAAAAGGCCAAGGGCGCGCTGGCGGCATAATTTGACGGCGCGACGCCGTCACTCCACAGCAGTTGTAACGGCGACTTCGGTCGCCACCACGTGGGGAAGGGCGCAAGTCCTTCCCCATGGTTGTTTATGGGGTTTCCCTTCTCGGCAGCGGCGCCCATAGGGTGTGCAAAGCTGAGAAGTGCCGAAGGCGGACGAGGGGTAGGTCGGGAATGAGCGGAATCGAATCGTTGTCCACGCAGGCACTGGCCGACATCGCCGCGGCGCAGTCGCCCGATACGCTGGAAGCCCTGCGCGTCGGCCTGCTCGGCAAGGCCGGCAGCGTCACTGCGCATCTGAAGGCGCTGGGCGCATTGCCCGGCGACCAGCGCAAGGCTGCAGGCGAAGCGATCAACCGTGTCCGAGATGCCATCGGCGAAGCGCTGTCGGCACGCAAGCATGCGCTGGACGATGTGGCATTGGATGCTCGCCTGGCTGGGGAATCGGTTGATGTGACCCTGCCGGGCCGCAAGGCAACGCGCGGCGGCGTGCATCCGGTCAGCCGCACGCTGGAGCGGATCACCGACATCTTCGCCCGGCTCGGTTACGAGCTGTCCGACGGTCCGGAGATCGAGGACGACTGGCATAACTTCGAGGCGCTGAACTTTCCGCCGCACCACCCGGCGCGCGCGATGCACGACACGTTCTACTTTGCTGACGGCCGCCTGCTTCGCACGCATACCTCCGGCGTGCAGGTGCGTTACATGCAGGACCTGGTGCAGGCGGGCGGGCAGCCGCCGCTGCGGATGATCGCCGCCGGCAAGGTCTATCGCAGCGACAGTGACCAGACCCACACGCCGATGTTCCACCAGGTCGAAGGCCTGCTGGTTGACGAGCACGCCAGCTTCGCCGACCTCAAGGGCACGCTCACCGAGTTCGTCCGCGCGTTCTTCGAGCGCGACTTCGAGATGCGTTTCCGCCCGAGCTATTTCCCGTTCACCGAGCCATCCGCGGAAGTCGACATCGCCTGGCAGCAGGCTGATGGCAGCACGCGTTGGCTGGAAGTGCTTGGCTGCGGCATGGTGCATCCGCACGTGCTGCGCAATGTCGGCATCGATCCCGAGAAATACACCGGTTTCGCGTTCGGACTGGGCGTGGAGCGCTTCGCGATGCTGCGCTACGGCGTGGACGACCTTCGCAGCTTCTTCGAAAACGATGTGCGCTTCCTGAGGCAGTTCGCATGAAGTTCTCTGAGAATTGGCTGCGCCAGCACGTCAAGACCTCGGCGACGCGCGATGAACTCGCGGCGACGCTGACCGCAATTGGTTTGGAGGTCGAAGAGATGACCGTGCTCGGCGCGGCGCTGGACGGCGTCGTGGTTGCGCGCATCGTCGATTGCGCGAAGCATCCGCAAGCCGACAAGCTGCAGGTCTGCCAAGTCGATGCCGGAAACGGCGCGATGTTGCAGATCGTGTGCGGCGCGCCGAACGCACGCCCGGGCCTGGTCGCGCCACTGGCCACCATTGGCACCCAGGTCGGCGCGTTGACGATCAAGGCGGCAACGCTGCGTGGCGTGGATTCCAACGGCATGTTGTGTTCGGCCAAGGAACTCGGCATCGACGCCGATGCCTCCGGCCTGCTGGAGTTGCCGAAGGATGCGCCGGTCGGCACGCCGCTGGCCGACTATCTCGGCTTGCCGGACGCCAGCATCGAATTGAAGCTGACCCCGAACCGCGCCGACTGTTTCGGCGTGCGCGGAATCGCGTTCGACGTGGCCGCAGCCACCGGTTGCGAGGTCGAGCCGCTGGACAATGTGCCGATGCCGGCGCTGCACGACGCCATCTTGCCGTTTGAATTGAACGCGGGCGCCTATGCGCCACGCTATCTCGGTCGGATCATGAAAGGCGTCGATGCCGCGACGCCGACCCCGCTGTGGATGGCCGAGCGCCTGCGCCGTAGCGGCGTGCGGCCAATCAGCTTGCTGGTTGATGTCACCCAATACGTGATGCTGGAACTCGGTCAGCCGATGCACGCGTTTGATCGCGATTTGCTGACTGGTCCGGTGGGAGTGCGCCACGCGCGCGCGGGTGAAACATTGAAACTGCTCGATGGCCGCGTTGTCGTGGTTGATTCTGGGTTCCTGCTGATCACCGATGCCGATCGTCCGGTTGCACTGGCTGGTCTGATGGGCGGCTTCGACACGCGGGTCACGGATGCGACCCGGAACGTGTTCCTGGAAGCCGCGCATTTCGCGCCGTCCGCGATCATCGGCCGCAGTCGCAAGCTCGGCATGCATACCGATGCAGCGCATCGTTTCGAGCGCGGCGTGGATCCGGAACTGCCACGCATCGCGATCGAACACGCGACGCGCCTGATCGTCGAAATCGCCGGCGGTGCGCCCGGTCCGGTCGTCGAAGCGGTGCTGCCCGAACACCTGCCGCAGCCGCAGTCGATCCAATTGCGTCGTGCACGCCTGGCGCGCGTGCTGGGCACGCAGGTGGGCGATGCCGACGTCGCCCGCATCCTGACTGCGTTGGGACTGGCCGTCGTCCCGACCCCAGATGGCTGGACTGTGACGCCGGCCGCGCGCCGCTTCGATCTGGCGCTCGAGGAAGACCTGATCGAGGAAGTCGCGCGCATCCACGGCTACGACGCGATTCCCGCGACGTTGCCAGGTGGCGGCATGCGGCTGGCGGCCCCGAGTGAGACCCGGATCAGCGACCATGACGCGCGCCGGCAACTGGTCGCGCGCGATTATCTGGAAGCGATCAACTACGCCTTTATCGATGCCGCTCTGCTGCAGACATGGACCATGGGCGGGCAGGGCGTGGCGCTGGCCAATCCGCTCAGCGCCGAACTCGGCGTGATGCGGCCTTCGCTGTTGCCGGGGCTGGCGGCGGCGTTGGCGCGCAATACCGCGCGCCAGCAATCGCGGGTGCGCCTTTTCGAGATCGGCAAGACATTCGCAAGGGCTGAAGCGGGGCAAGCGCCGCTCGAAACCCTCCGGATCGCCGCGGTGGTCTGTGGCGATGCCGCCAGCCAGCAATGGGGCATGCCGGCACGCGCGCTGGATTTCCACGACCTCAAGGGTGACCTCGACAGCCTGTCGGCGTTGTCCGGTGCGGAGCTCGGCTATCGCGCCTCCAGTGAAGCGTTCGCGCATCCCGGGCGTTCCGCCGATGTGTATCGGCTGGTCGAAGCCGGCGATGACGTACGCATCGGCTGGATCGGCCAGCTGCATCCGCGCCTGCAGCAGGCGATCGAGGTCGATGCCGAGGTTTACGCCTTCGAGCTGGACCTGGACCTGCTGCTTGGACGCGACCTTCCGCGTGCCCGGGTGATGTCGAAATATCCGTCCGTCCGCCGGGACCTCGCGTTCGTCGTCGCCGAGGCAGTGTCCTGGGCGGCCATGCAGGCCACGGTCAAACGGGCTGCAGGCCAATCGCTGCGAGAGGTCCGGCTGTTCGATCGCTATGCCGGCAAGGGCGTTGAAACCGGATTCAAGAGTCTCGCTATGGGCTTGATTTTGCAGGATGAATCACGCACTCTAGCTGACCGCGATGTGGAGGCAGTGGTGGCCGACGTGGTCGCCGCGCTGGAACGTGAACACGGAGCGGCCATCCGGCGCTGAAGGGGACAGCAATGGCGTTGACCAAGGCGGAAATGGCGGAACGTCTGTATGACGAAGTCGGCCTGAACAAGCGCGAGGCGAAGGAATTCGTCGATGCATTCTTCAATGCGTTGCGCGAAGCGCTCGACCATGGACGGCAGGTGAAGCTGTCCGGTTTCGGCAATTTCGACCTGCGTCGCAAGAACCAGCGCCCGGGCCGCAACCCCAAGACTGGCCAGGAGATTCCGATTTCCGCGCGCACCGTGGTGACCTTCCGCCCCGGCCAGAAACTCAAGGAACGCGTGGAAGCCTTCTCCGGAGCCCACCATGCTTGATCCGGGCAGCAACCGCGAACTCCCGCCGATCCCGGCCAAACGCTACTTCACCATCGGTGAAGTCAGTGAACTGTGCGACGTCAAGCCGCACGTATTGCGCTACTGGGAAACCGAATTCCCCAGCCTGGAGCCGGCCAAGCGTCGCGGCAACCGGCGCTATTACCAGCGCCATGACGTGCTGATGGTGCGCCAGATCCGCGGCCTGCTGTACGAACAGGGCTACACCATCGGCGGTGCCCGCCTGCGCCTGGAAGGCGACGGGGCGAAGCAGGAATCGGCGCTGAGCCACCAGATCACCAAGCAGGTACGGATGGAACTGGAAGAAGTCCTGCACCTGCTGCGTCGGTGAAGTCGCAAGCAACCCAAGACGCTGGCCCCGTGGCCCGTTATAATTCGCCACCATCCGGGGTATAGCGCAGCCTGGTAGCGCACTTGTCTGGGGGACAAGTGGTCGTCGGTTCAAATCCGGCTACCCCGACCATTCCATCGACAACGCCCGGCTTGCCGGGCGTTGTCGATTTCGGCGATCGACCCCCGGTTCAGTGCGCGGTCGAACTTGCTTGCGTGCCGACGCTCACACTGCGGCACTTGTCTTTCCCCATTTGGAGTTCGGATGCGACGCATTTTGATGCTGGGGCTGTGTTTTGTGTTGGTGTCACCTGTTCATGCACAACAGGTGCAGTCGCCACCGGTCGACGTCAATCCGGCGACGCCCATTGCAATGGGTGTCGGAGCCGACGGTATCCGCACAGAGGCCACTGTGGTGGTCACCGGTGAACAGCCGGGACCCGGTCTGTGGCTGGTGCGCAAAGGTGGTAGCGAGCTCTATATCCTCGGTACCTTGAGCCCACTACCGGCAAATATGCAGCTGGCCAGCTCAGGGATCGACGCGGTCATCAGTCGCTCTCAGGAAGTGATCCGTGCGCCATACCTGAGCGTGGGTTCGGATGCGAGCAAGTTCCGCCTGCTGCTGCTGGCGCCATCACTTATCGGCATCCGCAACAATCCGGATCGCAAGACCCTCAGGGACGTCATGCCACCGACACTGTACGCGCGCTGGCAGCCATTCAAGCAGCGCTTCCTGCCGGACAATGACAAGGTGGAGAAGATGCGCCCGATGTTCGCGGCGCAGGAGCTCTACAAAGCCGTGATCAAGCGCAGTGCGATGTCCAACAAGGATCCGTCCGCGGCGGTGGTGACGGCGGCGATCGAGGAGCATCACCCTTCGGTAAGCGTGGTGAAGCTTGAGCTGAAGGTGAAGGACCCCAAGGCGGTGGTGAAACAGATGAAGACCGCGCGCTTCGATGACCTCGCCTGCATGGAGCGCACGCTGGACCGGCTCGGCGTGGACATGGAGGTGTTGCGCCTGCGTGCCAACGCGTGGTCCACGGGCGACATCGCCACGCTCAAGGCCAATCCGGTCGCCAGCCAGTCCCAGGCCTGCCTCAACGCGGTGAGCGAGAGCGCGATCGGCCAGCAGATCGGCATGGGTGACGGCGAGGCGCGGGTCAGGGCGATGTGGCTGGCCAAGGCGGAACAGGCGCTGGCCAAGAACACCACGACCTTCGCCATCCTGCCCATCAGCGACATGCTCGAATCGGGCGGCTACCTCGACGCGTTGCGTCGCAAGGGATACACGGTGCTGGCACCGGACGAATAAACCGGCGTCAGCGACCCACGCGGTGTATCAGGCGCTACGGATGGCGGGTGTCGGCTGCAGTTTCGGCCAACGCGCAAGCACCGCTCGGCGGATGCCATCCACGTCCAGCCCGGCTTCTGCCAGCAAGTCCTCGCGGCTGGCGTGGTGCTGGAACGTGTCCGGCAAGCCCAGGTGCAGGATCTGCAGGACGATGCCGGCATCGCTGAGCAGCTCGGCGATGCCTGATCCCGCGCCACCGGCGACGACGTTGTCCTCGAGGCTGACGAAGCCCTCATGGGTCTTCGCCAGTTCAAGCAGCAGCGCGCGATCCAGCGGCTTGACGAAGCGCATGTTGACCACCGTCAGGCCCAGTTCCGCGCCGACGGCTTCCGCTGCCGGCACCAGCGCACCGAATGCGAGCAGGGCGATGCGCGAGCCCTTGCGGCGCAGCTCGGCCTTGCCGATCGGCAAGGTGTCCAGTGATGCCTCGATGGCGACCCCGGGGCCACTGCCGCGCGGATAGCGCACCGCTGCCGGGCCCACGTGTTTGAACCCGGTGCTGAGCAGTTGCCGGCACTCGTTCTCGTCGGCCGGCGCCATCACCACCATGTTCGGCACGCAGCGCAGGTAGCTCAGGTCCAGGTTGCCGGCGTGGGTCGCGCCATCCGGGCCGACCACGCCGCCGCGATCGATCGCGAACAGCACGTCGAGTTTCTGCACCGCCACGTCGTGCACCAGTTGGTCGTAGCCGCGCTGCAGGAAGGTCGAATAGATCGCAACGACGGGCTTGGCGCCTTCGCAGGCCATGCCGGCAGCCAGGGTCACCGCGTGTTGCTCGGCGATGGCGACATCGAAATAGCGTTGTGGATATTCCTTGCTGAAGCGGACCATGCCCGAGCCTTCACGCATCGCAGGCGTGATCGCCAGCAGTGTTTCGTCGGCCGCGGCCATGTCACACAGCCAGTCGCCGAAGACGTCGGTGTAGGTCGGCTTCTTCGCCCCGGCCTTGGCCTCGAGCCCCTTGTGCGGATCGAACGGCGACACCGCGTGGTAGCCGATCTGGTCGCCCTCGGCCAGGTCGTAGCCCTTGCCCTTGGTGGTGATCACGTGCAGCAGCTGCGGGCCCGTCATGCCCTTGAGCGTGGTCAGCACGGCAAGCAGGGCGTCGGTGTCATGGCCGTCGATCGGGCCGGTGTAATGGAAGCCCATTTCCTCGAACAGGGTGGACGGCACGAACATGCCTTTCCAGTGTTCTTCCCAGCGCCGCACGAAGCGCGCGGTGCCGCTGCTGCGCTTGTCGCCGAGAATCTTCTTGCCGCCTTCGCGCAACGCGTTGAGCGTCTTGCTGCCGGTCATCCGCCCGAGCATGCGGGTCATGCCGCCGACCGCTTCGCTGATCGACATGCGGTTGTCGTTGAGGATCACCAGCAGGTTGGGTTCCTCGTCCATGCCACCGGCATGGTTGAGCGCCTCGTAGACCATGCCGGCGGTCATCGCGCCGTCGCCGATCACCGCTACGACCTTGCGCTCGTTACCGGCGCGGGCATTGGCAATCGCCATGCCCAGGGCCGCCGAGACCGATGTCGAGGAATGGCCGACGCCGAACGTGTCGAATTCGCTTTCCTCGCGTTTCGGGAACGGCGCCACTCCGTCCTTTTGCTTGACGGTATGGATGCGGTCGCGGCGGCCAGTGAGGATCTTGTGCGGGTAGCACTGGTGGCCAACGTCCCAGACGATGCGGTCGTCCGGGGTGTTGTAGAGGTAATGCAGCACCGTGGTCAGCTCAACCACCCCGAGGCCGGCGCCGAAATGCCCGCCCGACCTGCCGACAGATTCGATCAGGTAAGCGCGCAGTTCATCGGCGATCGCGCGCAGCTCGCTGGCATCGAAGCCACGCAGGTCGGCGGGGCTGTCGATCTTGGA
>JBBSTP010000064.1:0-10292 GCA_038235795.1 Lysobacterales bacterium
CGCTCGCGCAGGCTGTCTTCCTGCTCGCGCAGTTCGGGGGTGAACTCTTCGCCGAAATCCTCAGCCTCGAAGAGCGGGCGGATCTCGATCTCGAATGGACCTGGCATGGGATTCGGGCAGCGCCGGGCCCATTCAATTGCCTCGTCCAGCGAACGCACCTGCCACAGCCAGAATCCGGCGACCAGTTCGCGGGTCTCGGCGAATGGGCCATCGATGACGCGTCGTTGCGCGCCATCGAAGGCGATCCGCACGCCTCGCGAACTCGGGTGCAGGCCTTCGCCGGCAAGCATCACCCCGGCGTTGACCAGTTCCTCGTTGAACTTGCCCATCGCTTTCAGTAGTTCCTTGGACGGCATTACCCCGGCTTCGGACGCCGCGGTCGCCTTGACCAGCACCATGACTTTCATGTCGATCTCCTTCCGTGGCGGCGCCATTCTGGCGGCCTTCAAGCATGACGACGAACAGGCGCGGCTGGAATCGACATGGCAGTAAAAAAATTCCGCATCGTTCATTGAAGCGGTTTGAGATCGCTGCCGACAGCGCGCATCATCGGCATCCTGCGGCCATCCCGGGCCACACGCACCTGGAGCCCACGATGCAATACCTGACCCTGATCCACATAGACCCCACGCTGATGGCTGCGCTGCCGGACGCCGACTACGACGTGCTGATGCGCGGCTGCTTCGAGAAGGCCGATGCCATGAAGCATGACGGCTACCTGCATGGTTCACAGCAACTGGAAAGCCCGGATACCGCCAAGACGTTGCGCGTGCGCGATGGCCTCAGCCGCGTGACCGACGGACCGTTCGCCGAGACCCGCGAGTTCCTGGCTGGCTTCAACCTGATCGAAGCCGAGTCGATGGACGCGGCGATGCGGATCGCGCAGGAATTTCCGTGGGCTCGCTTTGGCAGCATCGAAGTGCGTCCGGTACGCGACATGCAGCTCGTGCGTGACCGCGTTGGCGCGGTCTAACTGCGAGAGGCTTCACTTACGCTGGCTTCACCCACGCCGCCTATCATCGAGCCTTCCGGGTGCGCCGCCCGACATCGCATCGAGGTGGCATGTATATCGTGGGCCTGGGCACCGCGCATCCCGAGCGGCGCTATACGAAAGCGGACTGCTGGACCTCGTTCCAGGCTTCGCCATGGTTTGACCGACTGGATCGCCGTGCACGGATGGTCACCGAGCTGGTGCTGTCGCGCGACAACGGCATCGACGCCAGGCGGCTTGCGGTGGACACGCTGGACGACGTGTTTTCGATCGACCCCGACACCCTGCATGGGCGTTTCCTTGCATACGCACCGGTGTTGGCGTCGCAGGCGGCAGCACGCGCACTGACCGATGCGGGGCTGGACGCCGCCGACATCGATGCGGTGATCGTCAGCACCTGCACCGGCTATCTGTGCCCCGCACTCAGCAGCTACGTCACCGAGTCGCTGGGCTTGCGCGCTGATGTCATGGCACTGGACCTGGTCGGCCAGGGCTGCGGCGCGGCCTTGCCCAACCTGCGCACCGGCGAAGCCCTGATCGCCTCGGGCCGATGTGCGCGGGTGCTCTCGGTTTGCGTTGAAGTCAGCAGCGCGGCGATGTACCTTGACAACGATGTCGGCGTGCTGATCAGCGCCTGCCTGTTCGGCGATGGCGCTGGCGCGGCGGTGCTGTCGGCCACCCCTGTCGATGGCAAGCGCCGCGTGCGCTGGGTGCGCGCGGCAACGATCATGGATCCCTCGCACCGCGACGCATTGCGCTTCGAGCAACGCGGCGGGCTGCTGCGCAACATCCTCACCCGGGAAGTACCGGGCTTGGCGGCGACCTACGCACCTCGCGTGCTTGATGACGTGTTGCAGGCTGAAGGATTGCAACGCAGCGACATCAACGCGTGGATCTGGCACGCCGGTGGCCGCGACGTGCTCGCGGCGCTGTGCAAGGCACTGTCGCTGTCCGAAGTGGACGTGGCCCATAGCGCCGCTATCCTGCGCGAATACGGCAACCTCAGCAGCGCGTTCGTGTATTTCGTGTTTCAGGCCGCGCTGGCCGCAGACGAGCCCGGTGGCTACTGGTGGCTGGCCTCGTTCGGGGCCGGCTTCAGCAGCCATGGCGCGCTGCTGGACGTGGCATGAGCCGCCGGCGTACGTCGTTCGGGTGAGATGCATCGCATGAGCCGTCCCGTGAAGATGCTGCCGTGAACATGGCGCGCGTGGTGGAACCGGAATGGCTGGACCACCTGCCTGCCGATGACCCACGTGCGGTCCGTTCGCGTGGCGACCTGCGTCGGATCAACCGCTTGATGTCCGCAACGCGTTTGTTGGGCGAGGCACTCGATCCATTGGTCGCCGATCGCACGCATGTGCGCATCATCGAACTCGGTGCCGGCGATGGCAGCCTGCTAATGCGTTTGGCACGCTCGCGCTCGCGCGCATGGCCACCGATTTGGCTTGGCCTGCTCGACCTGCAGCCGGTCATCGCAGCACACACATTGGACCACTACCGCGAACTCGGCTGGATGCCTGAAGTTTTCCGCACCGATGTCTTCGACTGGCTGGCGGACGCGGACGTGCATGCCGATGCCGACGATCCACCGATCATTGTCGCCAACCTGTTCCTGCATCACTTCGAGGGCCAGCGCCTGATCGACCTGGTCCATGGCATCGCGGCGCGGGCGCGGGCGTTCGTGTGCATCGAACCACGCCGCTCTTCCACTGCGTTGATGGGAAGCAGATTGCTGGGCGCGATCGGCTGCAATGCCGTGACCCGGCATGACGCGGTGATCAGCGTGCGTGCCGGTTTCGCCGATCACGACTTGAGCCAATGCTGGCCGGACGATGCGGCGTGGGAGCTTCGAGAACATGCGGCGGGCCTGTTCAGTCATCGCTTCGTCGCGGTGCGCAAATGAGTCTACGACTCGACGCGATCGTCATTGGCGCTGGGCCTGCCGGCGGCACCGCGGCGATCCGACTTGCGGCCGCGGGCTGGTCGGTCGGCATCGTCGAGAAACGTGAATTCCCGCGGCGCAAGGTCTGCGGGGAATGCATCGCCGCCTCCAACCTGCCATTGCTGGACGCACTTGGCATCGGCGAGGAATTCGAGGCGCTGGCCGGGCCACCCTTGCAGCAGGTCGGCTTGTTGGTGGGAAACCGCCGGATCGTCGCGCCCCTGCCGCCAATGGCGGATACCAGGCATCGCTGGGGCCGTGCGCTGGGACGCGAACACCTTGACACCATGCTGCTGGCGCGCGCGCACGCGATCGGCGCGCAGGTCTGGCAACCATGGGCGGTCAAGCACTATGACGAAACCGAAGACGGCTATGCCTGCACGCTATCCCGCGCGGGCGAAGCCGAGATTCACTTGCAGGCACCCGTGTTGATTCATGCGCACGGCTCGTGGGAACCCGCACCGCGTCGCGTTGCCGATGCAGGCGCACTCGCCATCACTCGCCGCGCGCCGCATCGCGACGGCGACCTGCTGGCGTTCAAGTCGACCTGGCGCAACGCGCAGATTGCGTCGGGCTTGCTGCCGGTACTGGCGTTTCCCGGAGGCTATGGCGGCATGGTGCTCGGCGACCATGGCTTGACCACGCTGGCATTCTGCATCCGTCGCGATGTGCTGGCACGGGCGCGCGCGGTACACGCCGACACCAATGCAGCGCAGGCGGCCTTCGCATATGTGCGGGCGAGTTGCGCTGGCGTTGGCGAAGCACTGGACACTGCCGAGTTGGCGGGAAGCTGGCTCGCGGTCGGGCCGCTACAGCCAGGAATCCGTGAGGCCGCGATGGGCGATGGCCAGTTCGCGATCGGAAACGCGGCCGGCGAGGCGCATCCGATCCTCGGCGAAGGCATGAGCATGGCGATCCAGTCCGGCTGGCTGTTGTCGGATCAGCTGATCGCGCACGCCGCGCCGCGGTCGACGTCATCCATGAAGCGTGGTGACTATGCAGCGCTCGGGGCTATCTACGCACATACTTGGCGTTCCCACTTCGCACCGCGCCTGCGCTTTGCCGCCATCTGCGCGCACCTGGCGATGCGCCCGCAGGCCTCAGCACCCTTGCTGCCGCTGTTGCAGCGCTGGCCAGGCCTGCTGACTCGCGGCGCACGCCTTGCCGGCAAGGTGCGCCAGGCTGCAGTCTCTGCGGACGCGCCAACGACGACCGGCCTACACCAGCACCGCCCCAACCTGCCACCTGCTCCTGGAGTTCACCGATGAGCACCTCCGATGCATCCACCTTCGATGTCCTGCGCGAGGTGATCGCCAAGGACCATGGCCTCGACGCTGCCAGCCTCAGCCCAGGCACGCCGCTGGCCGACCTGACCATCGATTCGCTGGCCTTGATCGAATTGATCTTCACCCTGGAGGATCGCTTCAACGTCGTCGCCGACAACGTGCCCGCCGACCTGCCGACACTGGGCAGCGTCGCCGACTACATTGATGGCCTTAGGGCGTCCGCCGATGCGGCACCGGCGACGCCGGCCCGCTGATGCCCGGCGCAACTCCAGGCGCTCGCACTCCGCGTCGGGTCGCGGTGACCGGCATCGGCATCGTGTCGCCGCTGGGCAATGACGAGGACACCTTTTTCGAGGGCTTGCAGGCGGGACGCTCCGGCATTCGCCGTCTTGAGGCGCCGTTCGCCGGACGGCTTGCGAACCCCATCGCCGCATCGATTGACTTCGTTGGCAGCGCACATTTCCCCCCACCCAAACTTCGCATGCTGGATCGTTTCAGCCAGTTCGCGCTGGTCGCCGCCGGTCAGGCCATGGCCGGCGCCGGACTGCAATTGAATGCCGAAGAACGCGCACGGACCGGCGTCTTCATCGGCACTGGCAATGGCGGCGGCCAGATCATCGATGACGGCTACCACGCGCTGTACGCGGACGACGCAGCCCGGCTGCCGCCCTTCACCGTGCTGATGGCGATGCAAAACGCCGCAGCCGCATGGATCGGCATCGAGCACGCGCTGTCCGGGCCGAACCTGACCTGGTCGACGGCATGTTCCTCGTCAGCGGTTGCCATTGGCGAAGCGTGGCGACGTATTCGTGATGGCGAGGCCGACGTCATCCTGGCCGGCGGCAGCGAGGCGCCGCTGAACTTCGGCACGCTCAAGGCGTGGGAAGCCTTGCGCACGATGGCCAGCGAAGACCCCGCCGATCCGGCCGCCTCCTGCAAACCATTCGCGCGTGATCGCAGCGGCCTGGTGTTGGGCGAAGGGGCGGCCATCCTGGTGCTGGAGGACTGGGAGCGCGCCCGCCAGCGCGGCGCGCACATCCGCGGCGAACTGCTCGGCTACGGGCTGTCCACCGACAACGCACATATCACCCGGCCCACGGTCGCGGGCCAGGCACGTGCCATGCAATTGGCGTTGGATTCCGCAGGCGTGCCTGCGGCCGCCATCGCCCATATCAACGCTCACGGGACCGCTACCGTGGCCAACGATGCCACTGAGACCGCCGCGATCAAGCAGGTATTCGGCGAACGCGCATTCGATATCCCGATCAGCGCGACCAAATCCATGCACGGCCATTTGCTGGGCGCCGGCGCCGCAGTGGAACTGGTGGCGACATTGCTTGCGCTGGAACGCGGCATCCTGCCGCCGACCATCAACCTGCAACAGCCTGATCCCGAGTGCGACCTGGACTATGTGAGCGAAGGTGCGCGCAAGGTCGATGGCGTCCATGTGGCGATGAGCAATTCGTTCGCGTTCGGCGGGACCAATGCGGTCTTGATCTGCGGCGCGGCGCTGCGTGAATCCTGACCGCCAACAAGGCAATTCCCGACCAATCTCGAAAGTAGACACCGACTCCAGGAACGCGCGTCCTCGCCGATGCTGCATGCCACGCCACCTGGATCGCCGCGATGGACCTGCGCACCGCCCTGCTCGCCCTGTTGCTGCTGCCGCCCGCATTGCCTGTTTCCGCACAGGCGTCGACGCCCACGCTGTATGCCACTGCAGCGTCAATGCCCGCGCCGATGCTGGCGACCGGCTTTCGTCCCGGCATCGACATCACCGGTTACCTGGTCAGCGAAAAGCTCGACGGCGTGCGTGCCCGCTGGGATGGCCGGCAGTTGCTGACCCGCGCTGGCAATCGCATCGATGCGCCGGCCTGGTTCACCGCCGGCTGGCCGGCGCAAGCCATCGAAGGCGAACTGTGGATTGGCCGCGGTCGGTTCCAACAGGTCAGCGACCTGGTGCGCGCATTGCAAGTGAATACCGACGCGTGGCGGGAAGTGCGCTTCATGGCGTTTGACCTGCCGGCATCTATGCAACCTTTCGCCAGTCGTACGCAGGTATTGCGCGATCTGGTCACCCGGGTCGCGTCGCCACAGCTGCAACGCATTGCCCAACGGCACTTCAGCAATCGCGCGCAACTCCATGCATGGCTGGATGCGGTGGCTTCGGGTGGTGGCGAAGGCCTGATGCTGCATCACGCCCTGGCCCACTACCACGCGGGCCGCACCGACCAACTGCTGAAATACAAGCGCTGGGACGATGCCGAAGCGCGGGTCGTCGGCTACCGACCTGGCAAGGGCAAATACGCCGGCATGGTCGGCGCCCTGTTGGTCGAGGACGAACATGGCCGACGCTTCGCACTGGGCAGCGGCCTGCGCGATGCCGACCGCGCGCGGCCACCCACCATTGGTGCCTCCGTGTCCTTTCGCTACAACGGCCTCACTGCGAAGGGCACGCCACGGTTCGCGCGATACCAGCGCATGCACCTCGATGCGGCATCCAAAGCCGCGCTTTGAGCCGATGCCCGCGTGGGCTCCTTCGGGGTCGACCCGGTACCAGCGGGCCGTACGTCATGTCTGCGTGGTCACGGCGTCTGGCTGTAGAGATCGATGATGTCCGTGATTGCCTGCTGGCAGACGCTGCAGAACGCATCGGCGCGAGTGAACATCATGCATTGCAGTTGCGGGCGGTAATAGCCGGTCGCCGAGTAGTTGCCGCCCTGGAAGGCGCCGACTGCGTCGCGATATTTCGCCTTGGCGAACAGCGCTTCGATGTGTTGCTGCTCCTCGTGGAACAGCGCGCTCATTTCCGCTTCGGGGCGGCGGTCCGCGCGCAGTTTGGCGCGGCGTGCCTGGATACCGCGTTCATAGGTTTCGAACTCGGCTTTCGGCCACGGCGTGGGTAGCGGTACCACCGGACTGGTCGGCGCGCGCTTCCATTTCACGTTCCAGGGATCCAGCAGCGCGGTCACGTTCGGTTCCCACGGCTCCACTGTCGGCTTGTCGGCGGCGGCATAGGACACCGGCGAGGTGTAGTACTCATCGGCCAGCGCGGCGAAGTGATGGCCAAACTCGTGCACGAACACGTAGTCACGCCAGTCGTTGTCGGCAGCCACGGTGCTGAACTGGCCGAAGATGCCGCCCCCGCCATAGGTCTGGCCGTTGACCATGATTTCCACCGCGTCATAGGGCGCGTACTGCGCCAGCTCGCGGAAGGCGCGGTTGTCCAGGGTCAGGATGTAGCGCTCGCTGCCGAAGATGTCGTAGCGCGCGCCGGTCGATGAGGCATGGTGAAGGCCTGTGGATGGTCGACTGACGCCGGATTCCGGCGTCGGCACCGCCAGCGCCCAGACATTGAAATCGGCGGCACGTTCCTTGAACGGCGACACGCTGAACAGGTGATCGGCCAACGCGCGCGCACGTTCTTCGAACTTGCCCATCTCGGCTGCGGTGTAGCCGTCGCCGAGCAGCAACAGGTCGACCTTGTGTGCCGAGTCGCCGTTGTGCCGAATCGCGATGGGCTTGGCGGGTGCCGGCTGCGCCACGCGTTCCACGTCCAGCGCATCCGGATCGACGGTCAGCGACCACGACCGCGTGAATGAATTCGCGGCATCGCGTCCGTACACGGTGATCTTTACCGGCGCGGTTGGCATCGGGAACCGCAGCGATTCCTGGAAACTGCGCTGGATCGCCTGCGCCTCGTCGGTGGTGCGCCACTCGCCAAATATGGTCGCGTAGCCGCGCGAATACAGCAGCTTGCCGCTGGCGGCATCGGCCACCTCGAATTTCTGCGAACCGCGATTGGTTGCATCGAGCGGCTGGTCTGGATTGCCCGGCCACGGTAGCGGCTCGACGACGATGCGTTCCAGCGCATAGTGCTCGCTCGTTGCATCACCACTGTGCTGGATGTCCACCCGCAGCGTGGGCGGCGTCGCTGACAGAACCGCACCGCAGACACCGAGCATCAGCAGCAGCGCATATCTGTGCGGGGCGAATCGATGCATGGCAATCCTTCGAGGAGCAGTCGTGGGCACATCACAGGTTACGACACACGGACTGCCGCAGGTGGCCCGGCGCTCAGGTCCCCGGCGCAGCGGAGCGCACGCGGTTGCGGCCCTGCTGCTTGGCCGTGTACAGCGCGCGATCGGCCATGGCAATCAGTATTTCCGCAGGTTGTGCCGGGTCCGGCACCAAGGTGCTCACGCCAATGCTGATGGTGACGTGTGCGGCCACCGGCGATGCCGGATGCGGCATCGCCTTCGCTTCAACCGCGGCGCGAAGTCGCTCCGCCACGGCGCTGGCTTCGTCCAGGCTGCGACCCGGCAACAGCAGGACCAGTTCCTCACCGCCGAAGCGCGCGACCAGATCGTGGTCGGATTCCACGAAACCCTCGCAGATGCGCGCCAACTCGCGCAGGCATTCGTCGCCGAACAGGTGGCCGCAGGCATCGTTGAGTGGCTTGAAGGCATCGGCATCGACCAGCAGCAGCGCCAACGACTCGCCCCGACTGGCCTGGCGAGCCCAGTCCGCCTGCAGGCGTTCATCGAAACAGCGGCGGTTGGCGATGCCGGTCAGGCCGTCGCTCGTCGACATCTGCTCAAGCTTGCGGTTGGCCAAGGTCAATTCCTCGGCGAGGCGTGCAAAGTGGATCGCGGCCGCGACCAATTGGGCAATCGCGTCGAACACCGCGCGCGCCTGTGCATCGAAGAAGGACGCGTGGGTCGCTTCGATGTTGAGCACACCATGCAGGCGCTGGCCATGGCGAATCGGCACCAGGTATTCCGCGCGCACCGCGGCATTGCCGGGCACGTAATCCGGATCATTGTCGACATCGACGATCAGCTGGGGCTGTCCTGACCTTGCGCAGCGGCCGGCGCCACCACGTGTCACCGGCCAGCCATCCGCGATCGCGTCTGGATCCATGGCGAGATCGCCGGCATACACTTCATGCACGAAGGTCGCAGCCTCCTCGTCCAGCAGGATCACGCTGGCGACCGGCACCGGCAGCTCGGCTACGATGCAATCGCAAATGCCCTGCAATATCGACTCGACATCCGCGCCCTGCAACGCGTCGCGTGCGATCCGCACCAGGATCCGGTTCAGCGTGGACGTGTGTCCGCGCGCCTCCGTTCCGAGCCATTGGCGACGGATCGGTTCGATTGCGGGCTTGGCCGTTATCGGGTCGGACATGGACGGCGTTTGTCGTTTGTGTCAACTAACCGAGTTTACGCAGTTGCCGCCGGCCCCGCGCGCCGGCCTCAGGGCCTGGTCATCCAGATTCAACGGCAGCGGAAGTAGGCAGGGCTCGGGATGGCGTAACTGCGATTGCTGGCATAGCCGCTGCTGTTGCCGTAGCCGACGCCGAAATCACGTTCGCGATGGATGCGGGCCGGCGTGGCACTACCGTCCTCACGGCGCGGGGTCAGGCGACGCTCGACGTAGGCCATTGGGCGGGGGGACTGGGTGCTGGACATGTGGATCTCCTGTGTTGTTGTATTGGTGTGCTGGTAATGTAATACACCAATGTATCGATTGCATGGGCCAAAAGTCATGCCGACGTCGATCTCAGGGCCTGCCTCGCAGAGGGTTCCGCTAACCTGCCTTTATTGCTCACGACGGAACCAGGCATGTCCGCCACGCTCGCCAAGCCCCTCCGCCGCTGCGCCTGGACCGATGGCTCGGAGATTTACAACGCCTACCACGACCAGGAATGGGGCCGCGCGGTCACCGACGACATCCGCCTGTTCGAGAAGATCAGCCTGGAAGGCTTCCAGGCCGGCCTGAGCTGGATCACCATCCTGCGCAAGCGCGACAACTTCCGTGCCGCCTTCGACGGCTTCGACGTCAGCAAGGTCGCCTTCTACGACACGGATGATGTGGAGCGCCTGCTGGGCGATGCCGGCATCGTCCGCCATCGCGGCAAGATAGAAGCGGTGATCCACAACGCCGGCCGCGCGATCGAATTGAAACGCCAGTTCGGTTCGCTGGCGAGGTATTTCTGGCAGTTCGAAGTTGACACGCACAAGCGCCCGAAGAAACCTGATGCCGACTTCCTGCGCAGCTTCACCACCGC
>JBBSTP010000065.1:0-10222 GCA_038235795.1 Lysobacterales bacterium
CGCAGTATTGTCCGGCAGGATCCGGACATTATCATGATCGGTGAAATGCGCGACCTGGAGACCGCGCGCATTGCGATCCAGTCCGCGCTGACCGGCCATCTGGTGCTCAGCACGCTGCATACCAACAATGCCGCTGGTGGCATCACCCGCATGCTGGACATGGGGGTTGAGGACTACCTGCTGACGTCCAGCGTCAACGGCATCCTGGCCCAACGCCTGGTGCGCAGGATCGAGCCGACGCACGCGGAACGTTATGCGGCGTCGCCGGAGGAAATCGAGAAGTTCGCACTGCGCAAATACCAACCCGACGGCGAGATCAGCCTGTTCCGGCCGCGGGCCTCGGCGCTGTCGCCAACCGGCTATCTGGGGCGCACCACGATCATGGAATTCCTGGTGATGGATGACGAGTTGCGCCGCGCGGTCATGCGCCACGCCGGCATGGGTGAGATCGAAAAGCTCGCCCGCGACGCGGGCATGCGCACCATGTACGAGGACGGGATCGCCAAGGCGCTGGCCGGGCAGACCACGATCGAGGAAGTCCTGCGCGTGACCGAGGACGCCTGAGCCAATGGCGCTTTACCGCTACAAGGCGCTGAACGCGCGCGGCGAACCGCTGGACGGCCAGATGGAAGCGGCGAGTGATCACGAGGTGGTGGCGCGCCTGCAGGAACAGGGACACCTGCCGGTCGAAGCGAAGCTGGCCAGCGAAAGCAGTGGCGAGTCCACCTGGCGCACGCTGTTCAAGCCCAAGCCCTTTGCCGGGCAGCGATTGGTGCAATTCACCCAGCAACTGGCGACCCTGCTGGGCGCGGGCCAGCCGCTGGATCGCGCGCTGTCGATCCTGCTGGAACTACCGGAAGACGAGGTCGCGCGCCGCACCATCCATGAAATCCGAGAGGCCGTGCGCGGCGGCGCATCGCTCTCGACGGCGCTCGAACGCCAGCACGGCGACTTCGGCCGGCTGTACGTGAACATGATCCGCGCCGGTGAGGCCGGCGGCAACCTGCACGACACCCTGCAGCGGCTGGCCGATTATTTGGAGCGTTCGCGCGCATTGCGGGCGCGGGTGATCAACGCGCTGGTGTACCCGGCGATCCTGCTGGCAATGGTGGGATTGTCACTGCTGTTCCTGCTGGGCTACGTGGTGCCGCAGTTCGCGGCGATGTATGCCAGCCTGGACGCCGAGTTGCCATGGTTCTCGCAGATCGTGCTGGGTCTGGGAGTGTTCGTGCGCGACTGGTGGCTGCTGATCCTGGCGATTCCGGTGCTGGCCCTGCTGTGGTTGGACCGCAAGCGCCGCGATCCGGCCTTCATGCTGGCTTTCGATGGTTGGTTGCTGCAACGCAAACTGGCCGGCGGACTGGTCGCCCGGTTGGACACCGCGCGGCTGGCACGCACCCTGGGTACCTTGCTGCGCAACGGGGTGCCGTTGCTGGCGGCGCTTGGCATCGCCCGCAACGTGCTGGATAACCGCGTCTTGGCCGGGGATGTCGAAGCCGCCGCCGCCGACGTCAAGAACGGCGTCGGCCTGTCGCAGGCGCTGGCCAAGGGCAAGCGTTTTCCGCGTCTGGCCCTTCAGATGATCCAAGTCGGCGAAGAGTCCGGCGCGCTTGACGCAATGCTGCTCAAGACGGCGGACACCTTCGAGCAGGAAACCTCGATCGCGATGGATCGCATGCTCGCCGCGCTGGTGCCGGCGGTGACCCTGGTGCTGGCGCTGGTGGTGGGGATCGTGATCCTGGCGGTGCTGTCGCCGATCTACGACCTCACCAGCGTGGTGGGCTGAAGACGGGTCTTGGCCGACGCCGACCGGCCTCGAGTCGGGCCTCGGTCCCATTCCTGAACGCCCGGCCTTGAACAGCCAGGAAGGTCCATCGGCAGGCGCGTGAGGTGCGCCCAGGATGGCTACCATCAACGACACTCACCAAGTATCGCAATGCCAAAGGAACCGACCATGCGTAATCGCTCCCTGACCCGCTCGCCCGCCATCGCCGCGCAGGCCGGTTTCTCGCTGATCGAAATCATCCTGGTGGTGGTGCTGATCGGCGGCATCGTCGCCTTTGCAGCATCGCGCATCCTGGGTGGCGGCGACCGCGCCAAGGCCAACCTGGCCAAGGCGCAGGTGCAGACCCTTGCCGAGAAGCTCCAGCAATATGAAATGGACACCGGCAAACTGCCGGACAGCCTGGGCGCCCTGGTCAAGGCGCCGGGCGATGCCGCCGGTTGGCTGGGCCCGTACGCGAAGGATGCCGAATTGAAGGACCCGTGGAACCATCCCTACACCTACACGATGCCGGGCGAGGGCAAGCCTTTTGACCTGGTCAGCCTGGGCAAGGACGGGCAGGCCGGCGGCGACAGCGTGAATGCCGACATCCGCTACGAATAGTCGCGATGCGCCTGCGCATGTGCCCTGGGTGAGTCCGTCCCCGATGATGTGCATGCGTCGGCCATCATCCGGTTTGTCGGGAGGATTCTCATCAGGATTCTCGTCAGCATCTACGTCTGGATTCTCGATGCTGGAGATGCTTCTGGTGATGGCGTTGATCGCCGCCGCCAGCTTGTTGGCGGTGGCAGCATTGGGTAGCGGCATGCAAGGCACGCAATTACGCAACGGAGCCAAGGACCTTGCTGCGCAATTCCGCTTTGCGCGCGCGGTCGCGATCAGCACCGGGCAGTCCCAGGACGTGGTGATCGATCCACAGGCGCGGCACTGGCAGGGCGCCAAGGGCCGCAGCGGCAAGCTGCCCGATATCGGCGAGGTGGTGTTCACCGGCGCGCGTGCCTCGCAGTTCGATCGAGCGCAAACGGATGGCGAAAAGGGCACGGTGCGCTTCTTTCCGGATGGGGCAGCGACCGGAGGCCGCGTCCGCATGCTCGCGGGAAGTCCGGGTCGTCGTGGCGGCTGGGATATCGATGTCGGCTGGCTCACCGGCGAAGTCCGCGTCAAGCGCGTGCAGGCGACACCATGAACAAAACCCCGCTCCTCATTCGCACACGACGTGCCGACGGCAACGTCGCAAGAACACCGGCGCGTGCGCGGCAGCGCGGTTACACCCTGATCGAGATCATCGTCGCGTTCGGGATACTGGCGCTCGGCCTGACCCTGTTGCTCGGTACCCTGTCCGGCGCCACCCGCCAGGTCCGCGCCGCTGGCGATGCCGGGCGCGCCGCACTGCACGCGCAGTCGTTGCTGGATGAACTCGGCAACTTGCCGCAACCGCAAGACCGCCAGGGCGAACTGGAGCAGGGGCGCTACCGCTGGCGTTTCGAAGTCGAGCCCTGGCAAGACCCGATGCCGCGGGTGGCGCCGCCGCGTATCGATCCCACCGCCGCGCGCCTGCTGCACCTGCGCCTGCAACTGGAGTGGGGCGACGACGCGCCTGCGCAGCGCATCCAGGTGTCGTCGCTACGCCTGGTGCGGCCGCGGATCGAAGGGATCGCGGCTCCATGAGCAACCGCCAGCCCGCCCAAGGCATCAATCCGGCACTCGGGCATCTCCATTCGGCATTTGGCCGTCTCGGCGGCAAGGGTGCGAATGCAGCCGGCTTCACCCTGATCGAGGTGCTGCTGGCCACCATGCTGCTCGCCGCCGGGTTGGCGCTCGGCTTCGCGACGGTGCGCGCGGCCGGTGCCACCGCCCAGCGCGGCGAAGCAATCGCGGCACGCAACGAACGCATTCGCGCGGTCTCGGAATTCCTGCGTCGGCGCATCGGCGGCGCGCAGGGCATCGTGTTCCACCTCGATCCGACCACCGGTCAAGCGCAGCGCTTCACCGGCGATGCGCAGGGCATGTCCTTCGTCGCCGACCTGCCGGACTATCTGGGACGCGGCGGACCGCACCTGCACGAACTGACCGTCGATGGCCGGGAAGCCGTACAGGCGCTGCAGATCGACTTCCGCATGGTCATGGCGGGCGAGACCCTCACCGACCCCGATGCGCGTCCACCCGAGCCTTTGCTGGAAGGATTGCGCAGCCTGCGTTTCTCCTACCGCACGCTGGACGCCGACGGCGCGCCCGCGCCCTGGCAGACGCGCTGGGAGCACCCGGAAGCGTTGCCGCTGCAGGTGCGTGTGCAGATTGCAGACGCGCAAGGGCAGTGGCCCGAGCTGATCATCGGACTGCCGCTGGCAGCCAGCTTCGGCGTGGCCCCGGGGTTGGGCCAGTGATTCGCTGGCGCGCAGGGTTCGCGCCCGGCCTGCAGCAGGGTGCGGCGCTCCTGCTGGTCATGTGGCTGATCCTGCTGCTCAGCGGCCTGGTCGCGGGCTATGCGATGGCCGCACGCATCGAGTCGATGCAGGGCAATGGCCTCGCCCGCAGCGTGGCGGCGCGCGAAGCTGCCCGTGCCGGCGTGGAATACGCGGTTTCGCGCCTGCTTGATGCCGACCCGCAGCAGCGCTGGGAAGCCGATGGCCGCGACTACCGATTCGAGTTCGATGGCGCGCAGCTGGAGGTTTCGGTACGCGACGAGTCGGGCAAGATCGACCTCAACAGTGCCCCACTTGACTTGCTGGCCGGCCTGTTCCGGAGCGTGGGCGAGCCTGGCGAGTCGGCCACCCGGTTGGCGGGCGCGGTGGTCGACTGGCGCGATGAGGACAGCCTGACCCAGGTGTCCGGTGGCGCCGAAGACTCAAACTATGCCGCGGCCGGCCTGGGCTGGGGCGCGAAAGACGCGCCGTTCGAAAGCGTGGCCGAACTCGAGCAGGTGCTGGACATGCGGCCCGCACTGTTCCATTCGGTGGCGCGCTACCTGACCATCTATAGCGGCGCCGAGAGGCCGAATGCGGCCTTCGCCGACGGTCCGGTCCTGCAGGCAATGGGCGTGGAGCGCCCACAACGCCCTGACGGCGGGCTGCCGGCCAGTGCCAGCGGCACGTATAGTGTCGAGAGCCGTGCCCGACTTGCGAATGGTCGAAGCGCGCATCTTTCGGTCATTTTGCGGGCAGGGGGTAACGCGTTGCCTGGATCCAGCTACACGCCACTGCGCTGGCGGGACGGAGCGAACGTCCCATGAACGCGGCGATTCTTCCGTTCGCACGCGTGCAATCCGTCGGGCGTGGCCTGCGCGGATTCCTGGCGTGGTGGGGCGCAGGCCTGGCCAGCTGGCTGCCGTTTCGCTGGCAACGATTGCTCGCGGCATCGGCGGATCGCCTGCTGTTGCAGGTCGAAGGGGACGGCATCCGCCTGCGCCGGCAAAGTGCGGGCGAGTTGCAGGATCTAGCCACGATGCCGCTGCCCACGGCGCGCAGCGATGTTCTCGATCCGCTAGCCAAGGTGCTGGCGCAACATGCCGCCGAGTTGCCGCGCTGGCTGCTGCTTCCGGCAGCCAGTGGCTTGCGTCGCAGCCTGCAGCTGCCGGCCGCCGCGCGCGAGCGCCTGCGCGAGGTGCTGGGTTTCGAAATCGAACGGCAGACGCCGTTCGCCGCTGCTGACGTGTTGTATGACGGCCGCGTGCTGCAGGTCCGCGACGATGGCCAGTTGCATGTCGAACTGGTGGTGGTGCCGCGCGCCCGCTTCGATGCCCTCAACGAGGCGCTGGGTGGATTGTCGTCATGGCTGGCCGGCGTCGACATGGCCGATGCCGAAGGCCGCCCGCTCGGCATCAACCTGCTGCCGTTGGTGCAACGCCGCGCCCGCGCCAATCCATGGCGTTGGTGGAACATCGGACTTGGGCTGGTGTTCCTGCTGGCGTTGGCGCTTGGGCTTGCCCAGGTGCTGGCAAACCGCCGCGCGGCCGCCGACCAGTTGCAGGCCGAGGTGGCCGCGCGCAGCAAACAGGCGCGCAGCGTCGGGCAGCAGCGCCAGCGCGTGGTGGACTCGGTGGAAGGCGGCGCCTACCTGCAGGAACAGCGCAATGCGCGGCCGTCGGTGGTCGAGGTATTGGACCAACTGGCGCGTCGCCTGCCGGATGGCACCTATCTGGAAAAAGTCTCGATCGAGGGTGGGGAATTGACGTTGATCGGCCTGTCCAACCAGGCCGCGGCGCTGGTTGGCAAGCTGGAAGGTGCCCCCCAGTGGCATGCGCCCGCATTGAGCGGAGCACTGCAGCCGGACCCGCGCACGCGCAGCGACCGATTCACCCTGGTTGCGCAGTTGAGCGATGCATCGGTAACGGAGGCGACACCCCGTGGTCCGCGCTGAACGCGATCGCCTGCTGGCGTTGGCGCTGCTGCTGGCGGTGCTGGGCCTGATTTACCTTGTGGTATTGCATCCGCTGTTCACCCAGCCGCTGCACGCGGCCGATGCGCGCATCGCTGAACTGCGCGATCGGGACGCGCGCATGCGTGCGCTCTTGAAGCAGAAACCCGAGATCGAGCGGCGCCTGGTTGAGCTCGAAGCACGCGGCAGCGGCGCCGGCTTCCTGCTCGAGCCGACGTCGGAACTCGCCACCGCCTCCTTGATCCAGCAGCTGGAGCGCGTGGTCGAAGAGGTCACTCCCGGCAACCGCGGCTGCGCAATCACCAACCGCGCCCCGCTCACCGCCGAGCCGACGCCCGGGCGCTTTCGCCGCGTGACCGTACAGGTCCGCCTGCGTTGCGGCAATGCCGAGACCCTGGCCGTGGTGCACGCGCTGGAATCGGCGCGCCCCTATCTTTTCGTCGACATGCTGAACATCACCGCGCAGCGCTACTTCGCGATCCCCGGCAACAACCTGCCGCAGGAAGGTGGGCTGGACGTGAGCTTCGATCTCTACGGTTACCTGCGTCCGGCCCCGGGCGTCTCGGCTGCCGCAGGTGAGGTGTCGCGTGGCTGATCGCAGTGTCCTGCAGCGCTTTGAACAGGCCGGCCCGCTCACCTGGCTGCTGGCGGCAGCTGCCGCGTGGGCCGTGCTGCTGTGGCTGGCGGGGTTGCTGGGCCTTGGTAGCGCGGTGGCACCATCCCCGACGATCGCTGCAGCCACGCCGCTACCGCAGGCGCGAGCTCCGACCCCAGACCGCATCGGCCCGTTGGCGCGCTACGCGGATGCCGCGTCGCGTCCACTCTTCACAGAAGACCGGCGCCCGCGCAGCTTCATCGCAACCGCAAGCGACGGGGCGATCGAGACGCAAGCCCAATCGCTCGACTTCATCCTGACTGGCGTGCTGATCAGCCCGCAGGTGCGATTGGCGATCCTGCAACCCACCAATGGTGGCGAATCGCAACGCGTACGCGAAGGCAATTCCCCGGAAGGTGTCACGGGCTGGCGCTTGATAGCGGTTCAGCCACGGCGAGTGGTGTTCCAGGGAAATGGCGGCGAGTCCACCCTTGACCTGCGCACCTTCGGCGATGACGCGACGGGCGAAAAGGGTGCTCTGACAGGCACCAACAACCCGTCCGATGGCACTGCTGTAGCCATTGGAGCAGCGGTTGCCGCGGCCCAGGCGGCGTCCGACGCGGCAGATGCCGCCCCGGTGGCCTCCACCGACGCCGCCCGGATCGACGCGATCCGCAAACGTATCGAAGCCCGGCGTGCGCAAATGCGCAATGCCGACCCAAACAGCCCTGCGCCCCCTCCACCCATGAGCGCACCGGCCACGCAATGAAGCTGGAGTTTCCACGAATGAACCTGCGTCCGTTCCCGAACGCCCTGATCAGTGCCCTGATGGTCACCCTGCTTGCGGCTTGCGCCAGCACCCCGGTGCCCCAGGTGCGCCACGCCGAGCGATTGCCTGGCACCCAGGCCGGGGGCATCCAGCGCGAACGCCTGCCGGAGGCGATGGGCAATGCCGGGCCGCAACCCGTGATCCGCCGCGGCAGCAGCGCCCCGATCAACCAGGCCGCAGCAAGCGCACCACCGCCGTCGCTGGGCAGCAGCGGCCAGGCCCGCTTCAATTTCGAGGGCGAATCCCTGCATGCGGTGGTCAAGGCGATTCTGGGCGACATGCTGGGGCAGAGCTACAGCATCGCCCCAGGCGTGCAGGGCACGGTGACCGTGTCCACCCAGCAACCGGTCGGCGCCGCCGGCGCGCTCAGCCTGCTGGAGAGCGTGCTGGCGCAGAACAACGCGCGCATGGTCTACACCGATGGCCGCTACAACATCGTGCCGGCCGACCAGGCCCTGATCAGCGGCGTAGTTCCGCGCACCGGTTCGCCGACCTTGGCGCGTGGCTTTGAGACACGGGTGGTGCCGCTGCGCTATGTGTCGGCCAGCGAGATGGAAAAGATCCTGAAGCCCTACGCGCGTCCGAACGCCATCGTCAACGTGGACGGTGCGCGCAACCTGATCACCGTGGCCGGAACGCGCTCTGAACTCGAGAACTACATCCGCACCATCCAGGTGTTCGATGTCGACTGGATGGCGAGCATGTCGGTCGGCGTGTTCCCGCTGCAATCCGGGCGTGCCAGTGCGGTGGTGCAGGACCTGGAGCGGGTGTTTGGCGAACAGAGCAAGACGCCGGTCGCCGGCATGTTCCGCTTCATGCCGCTGGACAGCGCCAATGCGGTGATGGTGATCACCAGCCAGCCGAATTACCTGGATGACGTGGGGCAGTGGATCAACCGCATCGAGGGCGGCAGCGGCGATGGCCGCCTGTTTTCATACGAGTTGAAATACATCAAGGCGCGTGACCTCGCCGATCGCCTGTCGGAGGTGTTTGGCGGCGGCAGTCGTGAAAGCGGCAACAGCCCGCCACCGCTGATGCCGGGGCTGGAATCCACCGAGATCCGCGACGCCGGCGTGGACGACAGGTCCGGCACGTCGAGCGCCGCGATCGGCAGCGGCGATGGCGAGAGCCTGCCGAACAACCGCAGCGGCAATGGCCGGGTGACCCTGCGCGTGGATGGCGCCGAGGTCGGCGTGTCGGCGGTGGAGGACACCAATTCGTTGCTGGTGCGGGCCAGCCCGGCGGCATGGAAGTCGATCCGCGATGTCATCGATCGCCTCGATGTGATGCCGTTGCAGGTGCACATCGAGGCTCAGGTGGTCAGCGTGAACCTGTCCGGGGTGCTCCAATACGGTGTGAGCTGGTTTTTCGACCACGCCATCTCCGATGAAGCCGGCCTGCCGTATCCCACCGGGCGCAACAGCTTCGGCACTTACGCAGGCAGCGTCGCCCCGGCCGAAGGCTTCGGCAATGTGCTGACCTGGACGTTCCTCGGACGCAGCGCCGCCGGGATCATTCAGGCGCTGGACAACGTCGCCGATATCCGCCTGCTGCAGACGCCCTCGGTGTTCACCCAGAACAACCGGGAAGCCACCCTCAATGTCGGCAGCCGCATCCCGATCTCGTCGGTGACCTTTGATCCGACCAATAGCGGCAACTCCAGTGGCGTCTACAGCCAGGTCCAGTACCTGGAGACGGGCACGATCCTGAAAGTGCGTCCGCGCATCACCCGCGACGGCATGGTGTTCCTAGACATCGTCCAGGAAGTCAGCGCGCCACAGGGTGCCAGCACCGCCGACCGCAATGGCAACGTGCGCATCGACACCAACAAGGTCAAGACCAGTGCGGTAGTGCCGAGTGGCGAAACCATCATGCTCGCCGGCCTGATCAAGGACGGAAGCTCGCGAACCTCATCGGGCATTCCAGGCCTGAGCCGGATCCCGGTGATCGGCGGCCTGTTCGGCCAGCAGGGCGTCAGCAACAACCGCGAGGAACTGATCGTGCTGATCACGCCCACGGTGGTGCGCAACCCGCTGGAAGCGCGCGAGCTGACCGACGAATATGGCCGCCGTTTCCGCGCCATGGAGCCGTTGTACTACCCCAAGGTCAAGTGAGGCCAGCTGGCGCGTCCATGCCGGTGGTGGCCAAACCGGCTGCCGTGCAAGCGGCTGCCATGCAACCGGTCGTTCTGCTACCGCTGGGCGTCGACGAGGTGGCGCTGGATGCGTGCCTGGCGGCGCTGGATGCCGGCACGCCCGCTGGCACCCGGGTCTGGCTGGTCGACGATGCCCAAGCCGGGCCCCGCGCCGTCGCGATCATCAATCGCTGGCTTGGTCGCACGCGCCTGCAGGCTGCGCACACCCGCCGCGCACGCAGCATCGGCGAGGCCGCGCACATGGACGAGGCCTTGCGCGCCTGTGGTGATGGCGATGTCGCCGTGATCGCCGCGGATGCACGGCCTACGCCCGGCTGGCTGGACCGGCTCACGGCGTGCCTGGCCCAAGATCCCGCCATCGCCACTGCCACGCCCTGGAGCAATGCCGGTGAAGCCGCCGCCTGGCCTCGGATCGGCGAAATCGTGGCGCTGGATGAAGATCCTGCGCGGTTGGCCCGAGCCTGCGCGCAGTTGCCCTCAACCCAC
>JBBSTP010000066.1:0-10162 GCA_038235795.1 Lysobacterales bacterium
CAGCCACCGGCACCACTGCTGCTTGACGGTGTGATGATGGTTACGCACCGCCGTCTGCGACATCTGGGTGATCAGCGCCGGCGTGAGGCGCAGCAAGGAACGCTGCAGCCCCGGGCCGAGTTTGAACTCCCGGCTCAGAGCGCCCGCTGGCAAGCGAACCGCTGGTCCCGCGATCTGTACGACGGCTCGGCTCGGTGTCGATTCGCCGCCCCATGAAGAGATTGATGCCGACCACGCCTTCTCGCCCGGCGACCACCAGTTCCGCGGGCGCTCCGCTCTCCGTCACGAACAGCAGCGACACGACGGAGGTTGTCGCGAAGTGGAGGCGATGCAGGCGTACGCCCGATTCGTACCGGACGCCGCCGAGCTTGAAAGTAACGGCCTCCAGGTGGGCTTGCATCCGGGACAGCTCTTCTGGCAAGAGCCCCGCCAGAAGATGGTTAGGTCTCAGGCGTGCGACATCGATCATGGCTGCCGCGTCGCGTGTTCGACGACTTGGTGCAACGCCTGAGCAGTGTCGATGCACGAAATCGCATACATCCTTGCGGGGTCGCTGTAAATGTGTCCTCGGCCGAGTGATTTCGGATGCTATGCGCGCTAGCGCACATACGAGGCCGACGACGGGGTTCACACTTCTTTCGTTCGTCCCAACGCCCTTTCCGACGTCACAACGATGCCTTCCGCTGTCACCGCGTTTGAGATCCCGGCTATCCCGCCGCTGTCCCGCGCCTCGAAGCCGCTCGGTACTGACCTCAGCGCTGTCGCTGACGCCGCGTCGTTCGCTGCCTTGTGCGCCGCCTTGCGGGGTACTGGCGGGGCTGTGTGGGCGGAGGATCTTTCCCACATCCTGCAAAGCCGCCGTCCAACCGCGAGAAGCTTGGCGCAGTTGATCCCCTTGCGCGAAGTGCTGAGCTTCAAGTGGCGAGGAACATGGTGGCTTCCGATGGTGCAGTTCGAGGTCGTCGACTGGTCGCTTCGGCCGCACTTTTTCCAGGTCGTCACCGAGCTTGACGACGACCTCGATGCGTGGGAAGTCGCCGTCTGGTTCGCCAGCAAAAATGTCTGGCTCGATGGTGAGCGTCCAGCCGACGTACTTGACACGGACCTGGCCTCCGTCATTCAGGCTGCCCGCGTTGACCGCTTCATCTCCCGTGGCTGAAGCCCTCGCCAAGTTCGCTTCACGGTCTGCCGCGCAGAGGCGCAGATGCTGGCAGGCTGCCGCTCTCGACGTCGCGCGCGTGCGGCCTGGCGCTGTTGGGGGCGCGATTGTTTTGGCCGGCATTCGCGCCGGGCCCTTTGACGACGATTTCAGGAGAGTAGCAATGGCGAATGGTGAAAGCAGCGAGCATTCCGGTGAACCGCAGGCGGGTGAGCTGGTCAAGCGTCACCGGCTTTCCACGCGTATCTGGCACTGGCTGAATGTCGTCACTGTATTCATCATGCTGATGAGCGGGCTGATGATTTTCAACGCGCATCCCCGACTCTACTGGGGGAGCTATGGCGCGAACCATGATTCGCCCTGGTTGCAGATCGATGACGAAAACGGTCGCGGTTATCTGCAGATCGGCGACGTACAGATAACCACCACCGGTGTGCTGGGAGTTTCGCGTGATGGCGACGGCGAGATGAGCACGAACGCCTTCCCACACTGGGCAACCATTCCCGGTTTTTACAGCCTCTCTATCGGTCGCCTCTGGCATTTCTTTTTCGCCTGGATACTCGTCCTGCCAATTCTGCTTTATTGGATATGGAGCTTTGCCAACCGCCATGTGCAGCGCGATCTCGCACCCCGGGGCGAGGAGCTGAAGCCCCGGCATGTCTGGCAGGAGATCAAGGATCACGCGCGGCTCAGATTCCCGACCGGAGCGGCGGCACTGAAGTACAACATCCTGCAAAAGCTCAGTTATCTCTTCGTGCTGTTCCTGCTGCTGCCGACCATCGTGCTCACGGGCCTCACCATGTCGCCGACCATGGATGCCGCGTGGCCGTGGCTGCTCGACCTGTTCGGCGGACGGCAATCGGCGCGCTCGATCCATTTCATCTGCGCCTTCCTGATGGTCAGTTTTATCGTCGTGCACCTCGCGATGGTGATACTCGCCGGTCCCATCAACGAAATTCGCTCGATGATCACCGGTCGCTTCCGCATTCCCGAAAAGCGTGATGACGAAACGACCGCAATGCAAAAGGAGCATGCTTGATGGCTATCGAGATCGATCGCCGCAAACTGATCGCGGGCCTTGGCGCCGGCTTATTGGTCAGCGGGTGCGACAGCTGGAGCCGCAGCGAGTCTGTGCAGCGTTTCCTTCATTCGTCCGAAGGTTTGACTCAGGGTGCGCAGCGGCTGATCAGCAGCCATACGGCGCTGGCCCGCGAATTCAGCGCAGCGGATATGTCCCCGTTCTTTCGTTCCAATGGAAACAGCACCGCCGATACGCCGGAGTATCGGGCGATGCTCGCGAGCGGTTTTGCCAATTACCGGCTGCGTGTCGGCGGGATGGTCGAGCGCCCGCTGGCGATTTCGCTAGACCAGTTGCGCGCGATGCCAAGCCGGACGCAAATTACCCGGCACGATTGCGTCGAGGGTTGGAGCGCAATCGGGCAATGGACAGGCACCCAACTATCCCATGTGCTCGATCTGGCGCGGCTGCGTGAGGGCGCGCACTACATCGTCTTTTATTGCGCCGACAGTTTCGACGGCACGCCGTATTACGAGAGCATGGACCTCGTTGACGCCTACCATCCGCAAACTATTCTCGCCTATCGCATGAATGGCAAGCCGCTGCCCGAAGCGCATGGCGCGCCGATCCGCGTGCGCAATGAACGCCAGCTGGGTTACAAGCACGCGAAATACGTCATGGCGGTCGAGGCGGTAGCGAGCCTTGCCAATGTCTTCGACGGCAAGGGCGGCTATTGGGAAGATGTCGCGAATTACGCTTGGTATGCCGGGATTTAGAGTGACCTTGCCACGATTCGACATACACCAAACCAAGCGGCCATAAGGCCGCGTTCCGCATGGACGGCGTC
Organism: Lysobacterales bacterium; assembly: GCA_038235795.1. Lineage (GTDB taxonomy): Bacteria > Pseudomonadota > Gammaproteobacteria > Xanthomonadales > Xanthomonadaceae > Thermomonas. The sequence continues at coordinate 3,025 of JBBSTP010000066.1, forward strand.
TTGTAGCCGATGGACGAATGGATTCGCTGTCGGTTGTAGAAGCCCTCGATCCAACTGACGATATCCGACTGCGCTGATGCCCGTGTGGCATCAAGTTGCGGATGCATCAGCTCAACTTTCAACGTCTTGAAGAAGCTTTCCATCGCACAAGTTGTCTCAACAATTCGCGCGCTGGCTCATTGACGGGGTCATCTCGTAGTCGCCAATCAGCTTTCGATGCGAGTGGCTTGCCAACTGCTTGGGTTTAATTCCAATTCGTCTTTGCCAGTGAAATAAAGTGGGGGTCTATCACTAGGGAGATGAGACTATGGCGCGAACGGCAAGCGGCACCGAGGTGCTGAAGCAAGCGCAGCGCGCGCTGCGCGAGGCCAAGACGGTAGAGGAGTTGCGCCAAGCGCAAGCCGTGGTGCTGCCTCTGCTGCTGGGCGTCTCCACCCAACAGACGGCCAGCGTGCTGGGTGTGTCAAAGGGCTGGGCCTGTCAGTTGCGCCGGCGCTTTATCGCCGCGGGCCATCTGGTGCAGCCGACGCCGCGTGTGGAGCCACCCCATGCCTTGCTGCGGCGAGCCGAGGAAGCGGCGTTGCTGGCGCCCTTCATCGAGCAAGCGCGCAGCGGACAAGTCCTCGTGGTCGCCGAGGTCCGCGCCGCGCTGGAAGCCAAGGTGGGGCAGCGCACGGCAGCGTCCACGGTCTACAACTTGCTGCACCGCCACGGATGGAGAAAGCTGGTGCCCGATAAGCGCCATCCGAAGAGCGATCCGGCGGCACAAGAAGACTGGAAAAAAAACTCTGCGCCACGCTCAAAGACATCCGCCGCGGCTGGGCGCAAGGGGGTGCGATCCGGTTGATGTTTCAGGACGAGGCGCGCTTCGGACGCATCTCGGACGTGCGCCGCTGCTGGGCTCCGAAGCCGCTGCGGCCCCTGTGCCAAGCCATGCTGACGCACGAATACACCTACGCCTACAGCGCGGTAGACGTGTGCACGGGCGAACTCGACAGCTTGATCCTGCCGCACGTCAACACCCAGTGCATGCAGCTGTTCTTGAACGAAGTCTCCGCCCGCCACTTCGACGAGCACATCGTGATGGTCATCGACGGCGCGGGCTGGCACCGCGCCAACGCGCTGAAAGCGCCACACAACATCCACCTGCTCAAGCTGCCGCCCTATGCGCCCGAACTCAACCCCGTCGAGCACGTCTGGGATGAGCTGCGCGAGAAGTTCTTCCACAACCGGGTCTTCTCAAGCCTGCAAGCCTTGGAAGAGCACCTGATGGGAGCGCTCCAGAGCCTGGAGCGCAACCCCGATACGGTCGCTTCCATCGTCTCTTGGCCGTGGATCATCGGGGCGTTTTTGGTTTCACTCGTAAATTAGAAATGGAATAAGAAGTCGTCGCAACACCGGTGAGTTGAGCGCCGGATAGTAGGGGCGGATTCAAACCGAAGTGCAACACCCAGGGTCTCATTCCATTTCTAATTCAATAGTGCAACCAAAAGCGCCCCGATGATCCACGGCCCGGAGACGATGGAGGCGACCGCATCGCGGTTGCGCTCCAGGCTCTGGAGTGCTTGCATCAGGTGCCGCTCCAAAGCACTGAGGCTGGGGAAGACCCGGTTATGGAAGAACTTCTCGCGCAACTCGTCCCAGAGGTGCTCGACGGGGTTGAGCTCGGGGGCGTAGGGCGGCAGCTTGAGCAGGAAGATGTTGTGTGGCGCTTTGAGCGCGTGGGCGCGGTGCCAGCCCGCCCCGTCGATGACCATCACGATGCGCCCGTCGGGGTGGCGGGCCGAGACCTCATTCAGGAAGAGCTGCATGCATGCGGTGTTGACGTGCGGCAGCATCAGGCTGTCGAGTTCGCCGGTGCAGACGTCCACGGCGCTGTAGGCGTAGGTGTATTCGTGCGTCAGCATGGCCTGGCACAGAGGCCGCAGCGGCTTTGGTGCCCAGCATCGGCGCACGTCCGAGATGCGGCCAAAGCGCGCCTCGTCTTGAAACATCAGCCGGATCGCGCCGCCTTGCGCCCAGTCGCAGCGGATCTCGCTGAGCGTTTGGCAGAGTTTTTTTTCCACTCCTCTTGCGCGGCCGGATCGCTCTGCGGATGGCGCTTGTCGGGCACCAGTTTTCTCCAGCCGTGGCGGTGCAGCAGGTTGTAGGCGGAGGACAGTGCCACCGGGCGGCCCAGGCGCTGGTCGAGGTCTGCCTTGATCTGGCCGACCACCAGCACGCCCCCGGCAGCCGCCTGGCTCAGGAAGGGCGCCAGAAACTCCCGCTCCTGCTCCACCGTCATGTTTTGGCGTCGGCGCCCGCCGGCTGCAGGCGCATCGGGCGCGCCCGCGATGCGGCCTTGCATAAAGCGGCGGCGCAAGCGACAAACCCAAAAACGTGAGAGGCCCATGGCGCGAGCCGCATCGGCCAGGCTCAGCCCGAAGTCCAGCGGCAGTACCACCGCCTGGGCCTGGCGCAGCTGCTCCACCGTCTGGGCTGAAGCGATGGCTTGGCGAGCCTTCATCAAAGCTTCCTCATCTCCGCTGGCCAGTCGTGCCATGACTTTCTCCGCCTATGTCGATGGGGAGAAATTATTGCGCGAATGAGGTGGGAATGGAATTACGAAGTCTGTCGCTGAGCGTGGCGGCCACCGCGTCGAGTTCACACTTGCGGTACCTGCTCATGTCAGTGCCTTTGGGGAAGTATTGGCGCAGCAATGCGTTGGTGTTCTCGTTGGTGCCGCGCCGCCATGAGCTTCGTGGATCGGAGAAGTAGATGGCCAGTCCTGTCTCGATTCATAGTTTTGCATGCTGGGCCATCTCTGCGCCCTGGTCCCAGGTCAAGGACTTGCCCGGTTGTTCTGGCAGCGTCGCAAACTTTGACGCAAAAGCAGCGCGCGGCCAGTACGCAGGCAGGCGCATAGCTCGCGTCGCAATGCGCCACCACCTTGAACGTAGAGCGCCTGGTAGATGGCCTTATGAGAGACCCGCGTGGATGCAGTAGCGCGAGGTGCTTGCGTTCACTGCCCAGTAGTACTGAGTCCGCGCAGAAACTGAACCATGTCGTCCCGCTGCGCCTTGTCGGAAAGATAGAACGGATGCGGCACCGTGGCTCCGCGCGACGGATCGAGCAGGCTGTCGAGCGTCGGCACCGAATTGTCGTGCAAAAAATTCGGCTTGCGCGCGAGATCGAGCAGCAGCGGCAGCACCGAGCCGCGGATGCCACCGCGCGCGCTTGCGTTCACCGCGGCAGCTTTATCGTCGTATATGCTGGTCGGCGTGTCCAGAATCGGGTTCAGCGGCGCCTCGCGCATCGCAAGCAGCGTGACTGGGTTGTCGCCGGGGAAGATCGTCTTCATCGGGACCGTGAACGCCGGCACCGGCTTCGACTGGTCGACGTTGTGGCAACTGGTGCAGTTGTTGTTGCGGAACAGCTCGCGGCCACGCTGCACGGCGGTTGCGTCGGTGACGACGCCGGGCGGCGCCTGCAGGCTATTCAGGTAGCCATTCATGTCGATCAGCTTGGTGTTGTCAACGCGCACGCCGAGCGGCGCGTCCTCGCTGCCGGGTGCCGGGTGCGGCGCGGCTTTGATGTAGGGGTAGCCGGTCACGCCGGTCGCGGCCAGCACCTGCACATAACCATCAGCGATCTCGTTGCCGGCCGCGGTACCGCCGAACTTGCGCAGGAACGCGCGCCCGCCCGGCGTGGTCACAGTGGTCGGATCGAGCAGCGCGGTGTAGACCAGGTTGCTAAAATTGTCGAGCCGCGCGATGGTGCCTTCGGTGCCCCAGGGCGCCGCCAGATCGGTGCGGAACAACGCCGAGTTGTGCTGCGGATCGCCGTTGCCATCGACCGTGTCGTCGAACGAGCCAACCGGGTAGTAGGCCTTGTTGCGCAGGTAGGCGTCGACTTCGGCTTCGGTCGAGTCCGGGGTCAGTCCGGTCGGCGCGCGCCCGAGCGTCTTGCCGCCGTTGGCTTTCAGCGCGAGTTGCAGGACCGGGTAGTAGGCGCGCGTGTTCAGACCGGTCGCGATCAGCGAGCCGAAATCGAGCGCGTGATTCGCGCGGCCGTCCAGCCGCTTGCCGATCGAGCCGCCGCCGGCCAGGTTCATCACCGAGGCATCGGTGATCGTGTGGCACAGCGCGCAGCTCGCGCCGGTCTTGCTCGCGCGCCGGATGTCGATGTTGCCTTGGTTGCCCGAATCTTTCGCGACGATGCCGATCATGGCATTGGCGTTGATGAGCTTGATGGTGGTAGCGGGGTCGTTCAGCAACGGCGCGCGGGCTGGCGAAAGGTCAGTCTTGCCCTCCGCCATCAACGCGGCCTGCGTCGGCGCGTCGAGCGCTTCCGAGTCGATCATCAAGCCCAGCTTGAGCGCCTGCAGCGGCGTTACGCCGGTGGCCATCATCCCTTGCTGCAGCTTCAGTGCGTCGGTCCAGAAGCGCTCGTTACCGAACAGCTCGAAGCGAAACACCTGTTTGCCAGCGGTCGGGTTGCCAGCGGCATGCACGACCGGCGCTTCGGTTGAAGGCGGGCCATCGGAGCCAGTACCGCCGTCGCCGCTGCTGCCGCAGGCGGCCAGCAGCACGGTCGCGGCAGTCGCGGCGAGCCGGGGATCGCGAAGGGTTGTTTTGATGACAGCGAACATGAGCAGCTCCAGAGGACAGTCGAGGAGTAAAGCCGCGGGAAACCGGACACCATCGACACGACGCGTCCGCAACTCCCGCAGTCCAGACACTCTAGGTGTTTAGTCCCAGGTTTTGATGGATCGGATTAATGATGAATCGATCCGGCTCTGAAGTCCAGCATTTGCAGCAGTATTCATAGGGCGTCAGCCCGCCCAACGCCTTCAGCCGCCGGGCGAAGTTGTAGGCGTCGATGAAGTCGTGCAGGTGCTGTCTGAGTTGCTCGTGGCTGTCGTAGTGGTAGCGTTTGACGGTTGCTTCCTTGATGGTTCGGTTCATGCGCTCAACCTGCCCATTGGTCCAGGGATGATTGGGCTTGGTGGTGCGGTGCTCAATACCGTTGGCTGCACAGACGCGCTCAAACATGTGCATGCGCAATCGGGCCGTGGGGCCGCTCCTACGCGAAGGCAGATCACCAAACTGGATGCCGTTATCAGTGAGCACGGTGTGGATCCTGTATGGAAGCGAGTCGATCAGCAGTTGCAGAAATGCCGTGGCCGTCTCGACGGTTGCACTGTCTTCCAAACGCACGAAGGCGAACTTTGAAGTGCGGTCGATGGCGACAAACAGGTAGAGCTTGCCTTGGGCCGAGCGAACCTCAGCGATGTCAATGTGGAAGTAGCCGATCGGATAGCTCTTGAACCTCTTACGGATCGGCTTGTCGCCTTCGACCTGCGGCGTTCGGCTGATGCCGTGGCGCTGCAAGCACCGGTGCAGTGATGAGCGGGTCAGCCGAGGAATCGCAAGGCTGCAGCGCGTACAGGCAGTCATCGAGCGGCAGCAGCGTGTGCTTGCGAAAGGCCACGATGATTGCCTCCTCCTCACTAGAGAGAACGGTCGACTTCGGCTGCTTCGGGCCTGTCGGATCATCAGTCGTGGAGGCACGCCGCTTCCACTTGGCCACGGTCTTGGGGTTGATGCCGTGGCGCGTAGACAGCATCCTCAGGCTTTCTTGACTACTTTGTATTGCTCGACGAACTGCCTGCGTCGTCGTGGCGCGAGCCTGTCAGGAATTTCGTGTGCGAGGCATAGCATGACCCGAAGGAGCATCTATGCCAACGAAGATTACGAAGACGCAGAAGTCGATCGAGGCCGCAGCGGCGCTGCCGTTGGTGCCCAAGGAGCTGATTGACCTGTTTTGCACCGGCCCGATGACCGGTGAGGCGGTCAATACGGCGACGATTGCGTTCAAGAAGGCGCTGATCGAGCGCGCGCTCGGCGGCGAGCTGTCGCACCACCTGGGCTACGCCAGAGGCGACACCAAGCCCGAAGATGCAGCCAACCACCGCAACGGCGACAGCGGCAAGACGGTGCTCACCGGCGATGGCCCCTTGCGCATCGAGGTGCCTCGCGACCGCACGGGCAGCTTTGAGCCGCTGCTCATCCCCAAGCACGAACGCCGCTTTACGGGCTTTGACGACAAGATTGTTGCCATGTACGCACGCGGCATGACGATGCGCGAGATCCAGGGCTTCCTGCTGGAGTGCTACGGCACGCAAGTCTCCGCTGAGTTCATCAGCTCGGTTACCGACGCCGTTATGGCCGAGGTCACCGAGTGGCAAAGCCGGCCGCTGGAGGTGATGTACCCGGTCGTGTTCTTTGACGCGCTGCGCGTGAAGATCAAGGAAGACGCGGTGGTGCGCAACAAGGCGATTTACCTTGCTCTGGGTGTGCTGCCCGACGGCACGCGCGACATCCTGGGGCTGTGGATCGAGGGCACGGAGGGCGCCAAGTTCTGGATGAAAGTCTTCAACGACTTGAAGACCCGGGGTGTTGCCGACATCCTGATCGCTGTCACCGATGGCCTGAAGGGCATGCCCGAAGCGCTGGCGGCGGTGTAGCCGGCAACCACGCTGCAGACGTGCGTCGTGCATCTGATTCGCAACTCACTGGACTACGCGACGTGGAAGGACCGCAAGCTGCTGGCTGCCGCCCTGCGGCCGATCTACACGGCGGCCAGTGCCGAGGCTGCCGAAGCCGCGCTGGACGCATTCGAGCGCGGCATGTGGGGCAAGAAGTTCCCGACCGTGGTGGCATCCTGGCGCCGGGCCTGGAGCCACGTGATTCCGTTCTTCGCGTTCCCGCCGCAGATCCGGCGGGTGATCTACACCACCAACGCCATTGAAAGCATCAACGCGCGGCTGCGCAAGATCATCAAGACGCGCGGGCACTTCCCCAGTGACGATGCCGCTTCCAAGCTGATTTGGCTGGCGCTCAGAAACATCACAGCCGATTGGGGCCGGGCGGCGCCCAGTTGGAAGGAGGCGATGAACCAGTTCGCGATACTCTATGAGGAGCGCTTCACGCGAGCTGCGCTGGTCAGCAACCACAGCGCATAAGGCAGGGGTTGGCGCATGAGCACATGGCGCTTGCCGGGGGCCTCCGGCAGCCTGGCAAGGGCCTTGAATACCGATAGAGAAAAGTCAGAAAACCAAACTCAGCAAATCCGCCTCACACACAGAAATTCGGAC
>JBBSTP010000067.1:0-10086 GCA_038235795.1 Lysobacterales bacterium
CACGGGCCTGAAGCGCATTCAGCAATGTCACAATCAAGCGTGCGCCGGATGCCCCAATCGGATGCCCCAGCGCCAATGCGCCGCCGTTGACGTTCATTTTTTCATGCGGAATCCCGAGGTCGGTCATGGGGGCCATGGCCACGCAGGCGAATGCTTCATTGATCTCGAACAGGTCGACGTCGGCCACGCTCCAGCCTGCCTTTTCCAGCACATCACGAAGTGCGGCCACCGGCGCCGTGGTGAACCATTCCGGGGCCTGTGCATGGGTGGAATGCGCAACAATCCGCGCCAGCGGCTTGGCGCCGGCGGCTTGAGCGGCCTCCGCCGACATCACCACCAGGGCGGCGGCACCGTCGGAAATCTTGGAGGACGATGCCGCCGTCAGCACGCCTTCCTTGCCGAACGCGGCGCGCAGGCCGGGGATCTTGCTGGTATCGACCTTGCCAGGCTCTTCGTCGGTGTCGACCACGACCTCGCCCTTGCGGGTCTTGACCGTGACCGGCGCGATTTCCGCCGCGAAGGCCCCGGACGCCTGCGCCGCCTTGGCGCGATTGACGCTTTCCGCGGCGAACGTGTCGAGCCTGGCGCGGTCATAGTCATACTTGTTGCAGGTGGCATCGCCAAAAACGCCCATCGCCTTGCCGTCGTCGGGATTGGTCAGACCGTCATACGTCATGTGATCGAGGAATTCCGCGCTGCCAAATCGAATACCGGTGCGTGAGCCGTTGAGCAGGTGCGGCGCATTGGTCATCGACTCCATCCCGCCGGCGACGACGGCCTTGGCACTGCCGGCCTTGATCAGGTCGTGGGCCAGCATGACGGCCTTCATGCCGGAGCCGCAGACCTTGTTGATGGTGGTGCAGCCGACGGCATCCGGGATCCCGGCGGCGCGCGAGGCCTGGCGTGCGGGCGCCTGGCCGAGGCCGGCGGTCAGTACGCAGCCCATGATCACTTCGTCGACCTGATCGGCAGCCAAGCCCGATTGCGCCAGCGCAGCGCTGATCGCGGTGGCGCCCAGGGTCGGGGAGGGCACGCCGGTGAACTGGCCGAGGAAGGATCCGATGGCGGTGCGCTTGGCACCAACAATGACGATGTCGTTCATGGGGTCTCCCTGGAATGTGGGGTCGGCAGCGTTGGGGCTGTGCCGGGATTCAAGCGTCTGTTGCCCGATTATGGCGCGAAACCGGACCGGATGCTGCGCTGCGGCAATTGCGGCGTGTTCAGCAAGCAACCGTTGAGCTGCGCGGCCCAGTGGCATACAACATGCTTCTGGTCAGGCCATCCGGCCAATGATGACCGGCGCAAAAACAGGGGTGCACCATGAACTTGACCAGTTACCAACACTGCGCACGAAGGCGCTCCCTGGCATACGCCATGCTGTCATGCGCCATTACGCTGGCTTTGACGGCTTGCGGCGGTGGCGGAAGCGGCGTGCGTTCGACGCCACCACCGCCCATCACGCCCCCCGCGCCCACCCAACCACCACCCACTGGCGGCATCGGATTTACCCCGAACGTCAGCAATGACAGCAGTCTGGTGGTCAATCCGCCAACTGTGTCGGACCTGCCAGTAGCAGTGAGCTTCGATCCACAGGTGGGCGTGCAACTGCAGGTCATCAATGCTGGCTCATCACTGGCGGCAGGTGCGCGTGGCGCCGGAATCGGCATCGGGATATTGGATTCCGGGGTGCGAACCAGCCATCCGCAGCTGAGCCCCCGGGTGGCATACAACGGCTTTTATCTCAATTCACCGCCCAACAACCCCAACGTGGACTACGTATCGGAGCACGGGACTTGGGTCGCACTGACTGCCGCAGGTTCATCGGGCGGTCGATGGCCCGGGGGCGTCGCGCCGGCTGCCACGATCATTTCTGGCCGATTCCTCTCCGACAAGCCACCGGTTGACGACGGCTCAGGGCAAGGCAATGCGATAAGCACTGTGGACGCGGCAGATTTCGCCGAGTTCCTCGATCAAGCGCACGCAGACTTGTACGCACACGGCGCACGTATCATCAACAACTCATGGGGTGGTGTGTATTTCGAGGACAAAGCTGCGGGCGCAGCGTCGATGGCGGCGGGCTACAAGGATTTCATCCTCAACAAGAACGGCTTGGTCGTCTTCGCCAATGGCAACTACGGCAATGACGTGCGCTATCGAGCAGATCCTTCGGACACGTCTTCCTTACCCACCCTCGCGCCGTTTTCGGGTCTTGAGCGCGGGTGGCTTACCGTTGCAGCGCTGGATCCGGACAACCCCACGCAACTGCTCTCTTTTTCGCAGTACTGCGGCCGCGCGATGAACTACTGTTTGTCAGCGCCCGGCGCGGTCTGGGTAATCGGCGCATCGCCGGTCGGCACCACCACGGCGGGCGCGACCACTGAAGACAAGATTTACAGAGTTCAAGGCACATCATTCGCGGCGCCACTTGTATCGGGCGCGGCGGCGGCGGTCTGGTCGATGTTCCCTTACTTCAACAACGACCTTGTGCGGCAGACGATCCTTGCAACCGCGAAAGACATCGGTGCACCCGGCGTGGACGCGGTGTTCGGCTGGGGCGTCCTTGATGTGGGCAAGGCCGTGAACGGCCCGGCGAACTTCGCCTGGGGCGACGTCAGCGTGTCCTTCGGCGGCAATTCGGTATGGCGCAACCCGATCATCGGCGGTGGCGGTCTGACCAAGGCCGGTAGCGGCATCCTCACGTTGGCCGAGGCCGCCAATTTCACTGGCGCCACCCAAGTCGAGGCCGGCGGCCTGGATATCCGCAAGGGACTGCGCTCGAACCTGTCGATTGCCAACGGCGGCACGGTGTGGGCCAGCGGCGCCTTCGGCGGCAACGTCAGCAACAACGGCCGCTTCCTCAATGGCGCGAGTACGCCTGCGTCCATTGCCGGCAACTTCATCCAGTCCTCCACCGGCAACCTCGGCGTGTGGCTTGGCAGCAGCCTGCGCGTTACCGGGACCGCGACCATCGGCGGGCAAATGTCCATTCTTGGCGTCAAGACCGGTTACACCACGATGGCCAAGGAAACCCTGCTCAATGCGGGCGGTGGCGTGAGCGGAACCTTCGCCACGTTGCGGGCCGCGCCAAACGTGTTCCTGGATGCATCTCTGAGCTACGACCCGAACAACGTGTTCCTCAACATCAACCGCATCAATATCGCCAACGCCGTGGCCGGGCTGAGCCTGTCCACGATCACCCAGGTATCGGCAGCGCGCGTGGAGTCGGCGATGACGGCGATCGACGGCCAGCTTGCAGGCGCCGCGCCGGCCGGGATTGGCGGCGCGTTCATCGATGCCGCGGGAAACCTGCAGCAGTCGTCAAGCATTGCCAAAGCCGATTTCTCGCTGCGTAGCCTGTCGGGCGAATTGCATGCGGCGTCGGCGGCGATGACCTTCGATGGCATCGATGCCGGACGCCTCGCGCTGGACGGACGCATCGACCGGCTGGCGCATGCGCGCAATGCCAGTGGCGGCTGGTCGCGCGACCTCGGCAGCAGTGGCACCCTGGCGCAAAGTGGGTACGACAGCGTCGGCCTGAATGCAGCGGGCGAAATGATCGGCAATGACTGGTGGGTGGGCCACGACGCCGTGGTCGGCATCGCGATGAACCGCATCGAGCAGTCCAGCTGGCTCAGCGACTTCGGCGACCGCAGCCGCGGCCACCAGCGTGAGATGCAGCTGTACGGCGCCAACTGGCGTGGCGAGTGGTACGGCCAAGCGCAGCTCGCGCTGGGTTCGTTCGATCGTCAGTTGCAGCGCAACCTGCTGCTGGGCTCGCAGCGCGACGCGGTGGCGACACAGTTGTCCGGCCGCTACGCGAGCGCGTTCGGCGAAGTCGGCCGTCGCTTCGATGCGATCGCCGGATTTGCAGTGACGCCATACCTCGGCAGCCAATTCGTGCAGGTCGGCAATGATGGGTTTGCCGAGGCCGGCGCGACCGGTTTCGGCCTGCGCGCCAACGCCTTGGACAGCAGCCGCTGGCAGGGTTTCGCCGGCGTGCGCGCGGATCGTGGCTGGCGCATGGGTGGCATCGACCTGCGTGCCGATGCGCGCGTGGAATGGCAGCAGACGCTCGCCTCACGCGGCGAATTGTTCGACGCCAGCTTCACCGGGCTTGAGCAATGGGCACCGTTGCAGGGGATTGCCCTTGGTCAGCGCAGCAGCTTGTTTGGCATCGGTCTGTCGGCAAATGCAGGTGGCAGCACGGCGTTCCGCTTCGACTTGAGCAGGCGCTCGGGCGCCGTGGGCGCGAGCACGTTGGCATCGCTGCAGGCGATGTATCGGTTCTGACCCAGCGCAGGCGACGACTTCTCCATGTCACCGACTGCGGATCGTGTAATTGGTTGCGCTGTGCAAGGCGTCGCCGCCGCCCGGTCCGGCATGGCCGCTCCGCGCATGATCTGACGTTGCACCAGAGTGGCGCAACGCCATTTACCTGGATCCGACCATGAACCGACACGTGCTTGTGGCCGCACTCGCGGCCGTCCTTGTTTCCGCCGCCGTCCAGGCGCAGGACTTGCCGCTCACGAAAGACACGCCAACCGCGACCGCCAGCGGCAATCCGTTCGTGGCCCCGATGGACTGGATGGTCTCGCGGAAGGGTGATGCGGTCATACTCACCCCGCCCGAGGCTGACTCGCGCATCGTGCTGGTCGACGTCGCAGGCAAGGACGCGGATGCCGCCGTCGCCGCTGCATGGGCCGCCATCGACGCAACCGGGCAGTGGCCGATGAAGATCGCCATCGACCGACCCGCGCGCGATGGTTGGGAACAGGTGCGCATCTACAACTACGAAACGTCGGCCAACGACAAGCGCGGCGTGCAGGCGATCGCGTTGCGCAAGGGCGCGCAATGGACCGTTGCCATCTACGACATGAGCAATGCCACCGGCGAGAAGCGCAGCGGCCAGGTGTCGAAGATCTTCGACCGCTTGTTGCCCAAGGGTGAGAAGCGCGAGTCCTTCGCCGGGCGCAAGGCGCATGCGCTGGACGCGTCCCGGCTCAAGCAGCTGGACGCTTTTGTCGAGCAGATGCGCCGGGAGTTCGACGTGCCCGGCGTCGCGATCGGCATCGTCCAGGACGGCAAGGTGGTGATGTCCAAGGGCTTCGGCCTGCGCGAGCTGGGCAAGCCTGCCAAGGTCGATGGCGATACGCGCTTCATGATCGCCTCCAACACCAAGGCATTGACCACGCTGATGCTGGCCAAGCTGGTGGAGGAGGGCAAGTTCAACTGGGACACGCCTGTTGTCACGCTGTGGCCGGCGTTCAAGCTCGGTGACGCGGACACCACGCGCCGGGTGTTGGTGAAGCACCTGATCTGTGCCTGCACCGGCGTGCCGCGCCAGGACTTCGAGTGGCTGTTCGAAGGCGATACCTATACCGCGCAGGATGCAATGACCTCGCTGGCGTCGATGCAGCCCACCAGCGAATTCGGTGCGTTGTTCCAGTACTCCAATCCGATGGCGGCCGCCGCGGGCTACATGGGCGGCCACATCCAGTACCCGGACATGGAGCTGGGCGCGGCGTACGACAAGGCGATGCAGGCACTGGTCTTCGACCCGCTGGGCATGCACAACACCACGTTCGACTACAGCAAGGCGATGACCGGCGATTTCGCGACCCCGCATGGCGATGACGTGGACCTGCAAACGCGCGTCGCGGACATGGGCCTGAACCGGACCGTGATCGCCGCACGTCCTGCAGGTGCCGCGTGGAGCACGGTCAATGACATGCTCAAGTACGTGCAGATGGAGCTCGACAAGGGTGCGCTCGCCGACGGAACGCGTTACATCGCCGAAGCCCCACTGATGCAGCGGCGCATGCCCCAGGTCGCGCTTGGCAACGACGGCGACTACGCGATGGGCCTGATGCTCGATCGCACCTATGAGGTGGACGTTGTAGATCATGGCGGCGACATGACCGGCTTCCACTCCAACATGATGTGGTTGCCGCAGTTCAATGTCGGCGCCGTGATCCTGACCAATTCGGATCGCGGCGTGAACCTGCGTGGTCCATTCCAGCGGCGCTGGCTGGAATTGCTGTTTGATGGCAAGCCGGAAGCTGTGGACAATGCACGTTCACAGCGCGATTCAATCCAGCAAAGCCATGCCATCGAGCGCAAGCGCCTCACGGTGCCAGCAGACGCGGACGCGGTCGCGAAACTCGCAAACCGTTACAGCAATCCGCAGCTTGGCGACGTGTCGGTGTCGAACGATGGAAACAAGGTCTGGCTGGACTTCGGCGCCTGGAAATCGCAAGCCGTAACCCGCAAGAACGACGACGGCACCGTGTCGTTCATCACCACCAGCCCCGGCGTTGATGGTTTCGAGCTGGTGGTGGCCGATGACGCAAGTGGGCGCAGGCTCATCACCCGCGATGGCCAGCACGAGTATGTGTTCACCGAAGAAAAATAAGTAGGCATCGCCCATTGCCCATCGCCGACGAGGTCGCCGCGGGACATGGGCAAAAAAATGATTCAACGAAGTGCCGCGAACCGTTCGCGGAGTTGTCGTATTCGCGGCCCGGCTTAGCGCTTCGGAGTTAGACGCCATACCGTGTTGCCGACATCGTCCGCCACCAGCAGCGCGCCGTCGCTGGCGACCGCGACGCCGACCGGGCGGCCGAGCGCATTGCCGTCGACATCGACGAAGCCTGTCAGCACATCCACCATCGCCCCCGAAGGTTTGCCACCTGCAAATGGCACGAACGCCACCTTGTAGCCGGCCAGCGGCTTGCGGTTCCATGAGCCATGCAGGCCGATCACGGCGCCCGCGCGACCACCGCTCCAGATGCCACCGGGATGGAACGCCAGGCCGAGCGGGGCGACGTGGTTGCCAAGCGCGTAATCCGGCTTGGTCGCGCGCGCCACCAGTTCGGGCGCCTGCGGTTGCACTCGCGGATCCAGATGCTGGCCCCAGTAGCTGTAGGGCCAGCCGTAGAAACCGCCGCGCTGCACCGAAGTCAGGTAATCCGGCACCAGGTCGCTGCCGAGTTCATCGCGCTCATTGACAACCGCCCAGAGGACGTCGCTGTCCGGCGCCCACGCCAAACCGACGGGATTGCGCAAGCCCGAGGCGAACACCGTCAACGCCTTCGAGCCGATGGTGTATTCAAGGATGTTGGCGCGTTGCTCCTCCACCGCCATGCCGTTCCCGCCGACGTTGCTGTTGGAGCCCACGCCGATGTACAGGCGTTGTCCGTCGGCGCTGGCCAACAGGCTCTTGGTCCAGTGGTGGTTGAACTCGCCGTTGCCGGGCAGGTCGATGAGCGTGGTGGGCTCCGCGCTCGCCTGGGTCTGGCCGCTGGTGTAGGGAACCGACACCAGCGACGCCGCGTTGGCGATGTACAGCGTGTTGCCGACCAATGCCATCCCGAACGGCGAATGCAGGCCGGTCAGGAACACCTGCTTGAGCTCCGCGATGCCGTCGCCGTCCGCGTCGCGCAGCAGGGTGATGCGGTGCGGGCTCGGCACCCCGGCGCCGGCCTTTTTCATGACCACGCCCATGATCTTGCCCTTGAGCCCGGTGATGCCGCTTTTGCCGGGCGGGCCGTTGGTCTCGGCTACCAGTACGTCGCCGTTGGGCAGCACCAGCAGCCAGCGAGGATGCACCAGGCCGTCGGCAAACCTGCTCACGGCAAGGCCGGGCGCGGGCGTGGGCGCGGCGCCTGCGGCCCAGCCTTCAGCCGGCGCGATGTTCACTATGGGAATCAGGGACTGGTCTGGCGCTTGCAGTGTCGGGTCGGGACCGGTCACCGCGGACGTCGGCAACGTCGCAGGCGTGCCGCAGCCGGAAAGCGACATCGTTGCGGCCATGATGGTGACGAGAGTTCGCGATGCGGGCATGGGTGCGGCTCCAGGATCCTGGAGCCATGGTGTACCAGCCGACGCGTGAGCAAGGCGTACGCCAAGTCGCCCACGAGTGGATCGGGTGCGCAATGGCGTGCGCCGGGAGCCGTCAAATCAGCTGTTGCCGTTGAACAACTCGCGGCCGATCAGCATGCGGCGGATCTCGTTGGTACCGGCACCGATCGCGTACAACTTGGCATCGCGCAGCAAGCGGCCGGTCGGGTATTCGTTGATGTAGCCATTGCCGCCCAAGGACTGGATCGCTTCGAGCGTGACCTGCACGGCAGCATCGGAGGCGTGCAGCAGGCACGAGGCGGCATCGACGCGGCTTTTGTGGCCGGCGTCATAGTCGCGTGCGACCTGGTAGGCAAACGCGCGGCTGGATTGCAGCGACGTGTACATGTCGGCGATCTTGCCCTGCATCAGCTGGAAGGTCCCGATCGCCTCGTCGAACTGCCGGCGTTCGCGCACGTACGGCAGGGTGATGTCGAGCGCCGCCTGCATCAGCCCGATCGGTCCGCCGGACAGCACCAGCCGTTCGGTGTTCAACCCACTCATCAGCACATTGACGCCCTGGTTAACCTCGCCCAGCACGTTTTCGGCGGGGATCACGCAATCCTCGAACACCAGCTCGCAGGTGTTGGAGCCGCGCATGCCCAACTTGTCCAGCTTCTGCGCAGTGGAAAAACCCGGCATGCCTTTTTCGACGATGAACGCGGTCATGCAGCGGCTGCCGGCGTCCTTGCCTGCGGTACGCATGTACACGATCAGCACATCGGCTTCGGGACCGTTGGTGATCCACATCTTGTTGCCGTTGGCGATCCACTGGCCATCGCGAAGTTCGGCGCGGCAGCTCATCGAGCCGACCACATCGGAACCGGCGCCCGGCTCGCTCATCGCCAGCGCGCCCTTCCATTCACCACTGCACAGCTTGGGCAGGTACTTCGCGCGCTGTGCATCGTTGCCATTGGCGTACAGGTTGTTCACGCACAGGTTGCTGTGTGCGCCGTAGCTGAGCCCGACTGAACCCGAGGCGCGACTGATTTCTTCCATCGCCACCATGTGCGCGAGGTAGCCCATCTCGGAGCCGCCGAACTCGCCGGGCACGGTGATGCCGAGCAGGCCCATTTCGCCGAGCTTGGCCCACAGTTCCTGAGGAAAGTCGTTTTCCGCGTCGATCCGCCCGGCAATCGGCGCGATCTCGGTATCGGCGAAGCGCCGCACCGCGTCGCGCAGGGCATCGATGTCTTCACCGAGTGGAAATGGGCGCATGGCGTGGGTCCTGTTGGTGTTCGTAAAAACAGAAGGGGCCAATCTGGCCCCGTCCATTATGGTTTATCCGATGCGCAGCACGGATTAATGTCCGCGGATACGACCCTGGAAACGCGGGCTGCCACGACCCATCGGCAGCTTGAGCTTGCCGATCTTCTCGATGCGTTCCTCGGCCAGGCGGTCGGCGGCCTTGTAGGTCGGGATCTCGTCGCGCTCGGCAATCTCGTAGATACGCGCCAGGTTGTGATAGATCGTCCGCATCATGCGCATCGCGCGTTCACGGTTGTAGCCGTCGATCTCCAGCGACACGTTCATCACGCCGCCCGCGTTCACCGCATAGTCCGGCGCGTACAGGATGCCGCGCTTGGCCACTTCGTCACCGATCGCGTTGTTCGCCAACTGGTTGTTGGCAGCGCCGCAGATGATCTTGGCCTTCAGCCGCGGCAAGGTGGTTTCGTTGACGGTGCCGCCCAGCGCGCACGGCGAATACACATCGGCCGCGACGTCGTAGATCTCGTCCAGGCCTACAGGTTCCGCGCCGTATTCGTTCACGGCCTTATCGATCAGGCCCTTGTTGATGTCGGTCACGAAGATCTTGGCGCCGCGTTCCTTGAGCAGCTTCACGAACTCCATGCCGACGTGGCCCAAGCCCTGCACCGCGTATGAATACTTGCCGACTTCCTCGTCACCATACTTCTTGTTGAGCGTTGCCATCAGCCCCTGCAGGGTGCCGTAGGCAGTGAACGGCGAGGGGTCGCCGGAGCCGCCATGCACTTGGTGCACGCCGGTGACATATTCGGTTTCGCGGTAGACATATTCCATGTCGTTGACGTCGATGCCGACATCCTCGGCAGTGATGTAGCGACCGCCCAGGGATTCCACGAACTGGCCGAACGCGCGGAACAGCGCTTCGGATTTGTCGGTTGCCGGGTCACCGATGATCACCGCCTTGCCGCCGCCCAGGTTCAG
>JBBSTP010000068.1:0-10004 GCA_038235795.1 Lysobacterales bacterium
CGGACATCCTCTGCACGCTATTCGCTGCTCGAATCGGAGCGGGCATTCCGCAACGCGACCATCTCTCGACGACCCCGTTGGTTCCCACGTTGTTGTGCCAGAGCAGGTCGACGAATTGCGCGTCTCTGACATGCAGTAAGCCAGCAGGAACGTTACTGGCGTCGACGTAAACGCCAAAGCCACCGGCGGTCGTCGCTTAGCAGCACCCTTTGTCGTCTGTACACTCTCTTGGGGCTAGGCGACCGCCGTGCCCGCTTCCTTATCAAGCGAGGCGTCCCCTCCATGATCAAATTGACCCGTTTGCACGACCGCCCTTTGGCCCGGCTATTTGCGCTGTTCCTGTCCGCCTGTCCGCTCGCCTGCGCAGTGTTAACCGTGCACGCGGCGGCAGTCCCACCCTCGCCAGTGGAACAGCGCATCACAGCAGATGTGCGAGCGCGCTCCGGCGAGGCCATCCGGCTGCTGGAACAGGCTGTCAACATCAACAGCGGAACGATGAACCACGCTGGCGTACGGGCGGTCGGAGAGCAGTATCGTGTTGAGCTAGAGCAGCTCGGTTTCACCACGCGCTGGATCGACCTGCTGCCCGAATTGCGGCGCGCCGGGCATCTGGTCGCCACACGCGAAGGAAGCCGGGGCAAGCGACTGCTATTGCTTGGCCACCTCGACACTGTATTTGAGGCGGACAGCCCGACCAGGAAATGGGAACGCAAGGGTGACCGCGTCAGCGGACAGGGCGTCAACGACATGAAGGGTGGCAACGTCATTCTCCTCGAAGCGCTTCGCGCGCTACACACGGCCGGAGCGCTCGACAACACCAGCATCACCGTCATGTTCACGGGCGACGAGGAAGACCCGGGCAAGCCTATTGCCGTCTCGCGGGCGGAAATGATCCGTCTGGCCCAGCGCAGCGACATGGTGCTGGCGTGGGAAAGCACTTTCCTGGACGAGGAAGGCAACGCAACCGCTACCGTCGGGCGCCGCGCCGCGTCAATGTTCCGTCTCGACGTCAAAGGCAAGCAGGGACACTCCCAGACCGTCTTTAGCGCCGACGCCGGGTACGGAGCGATCTATGAAGCAGCGCGCATCCTTGACGGCTTTCGCACGCAGGTGGTCGAGCCCGGACTGACCTACAGCCCCGGCATCATCCTGGGCGGCACTCAGGTCGAATACGACGATGTGCTGGCGCGAGGTACTGCCACAGGCAAGTCCAACGTCATCGCGAACACCGTCACAGTGAAGGGCGACCTGCGCTACCTCGACTATGCGCAGCGCGACCGCGCACACAAAACGATGCGCGCGATCGTGTCCCGTAACCTGCCAGGCACCAGCGCCACCATTGAGTTCACGGAGTCGTACCCGCCGATGGCCGTCACGCCCGGCAATCTGAAGATCATGGAGCTGTATTCGCAGGCCAGTGAAGACGCGGGGCTCGGGCCGATCATGGCGCTGCCGGCGGGCCGGCGTGGCGCGGGAGACATCCAGTTCGTCGCGCCGTTCAGCGACACGCTGGATGGCTTGGGCGCTACCGGCAACGGAGCTCATTCACCCGACGAGGATCTCGAGATCGCCTCGGTCGAGCGCGGGGCCGTCAGGACCGCCATCATGCTTTACCGCTTGACGCGCTGAAGCTTTGACGTAACTACACAGAAATCGTTGCTCATTTCGCCGCGGAAAGGGGCAACTATTGTCCTAGTCGCTTACCGGCCAGAAGCGGACGCTCAGCTGGATAAGGGCGTTAGTCGCCCAATGCTTCGCCTTCCCGCCGAGGATCGGCACCTCCGCTCAGCGAAACCTTGCCCTGGGCATCCCGCGTGCGGACGATGGCCTGGATCCCGCTGGTCATCTCGATTTCACTCAGCACATGGCCCCTGTCCTTGAGCGCTTGTTTCAACCCTGGGCTGAACAGACCGGCTTCCAGTTCGGTGGCGCCATTGCGGCTGCCGAAGTTGGGCAGGCCGATGGCAGTTTGTGGGTCGAGCTTCCAGTCGAGCATCGCAACCAGAGCTTTGCTGACGTACTCGATGATCTGCGAGCCGCCGGGCGACCCCACCGTGGCCAGCAGCTCCCCGCTCTGGCGATCAAAAACCAGCGTAGGCGCCATGCTCGAGAGCGGACGCTTGCCAGGTTGCACGCGGTTGGCGACGGGCTGGCCATTTTCTTCGGGAATCGCCGAAAAGTCGGTCAGCTGATTGTTGAGCAAAAAGCCCTGCACCATCACGTGGGCGCCGAATGCCGCTTCAACCGTGGTGGTCATCGACACCGCGCCGCCCCGCTCATCCACTGCCACCACGTGTGACGTGGAAATGCGCAGCGGCGAGCGATCCGGTGCGTAAGCGACCTGGATGCCTTTTGGCTGGCCAGGCTTGGCGATGCCCATGCTGCGCTCGCCAATGAAGGTCGCGCGCTGCGCCAGGTAGTCCGGCGCAACCAGCCCGGCGACCGGCACAGGCGTAAAGTCCGAATCGGCCAGATACAGCGCTCGATCGGCAAAGGCCAGGCGCCCGGCTTCGGCGATCAGGTGCACCGCCTCGGGCGTGGGCTCAAGCCCGGCAGGCGAGGTGCTCCTGACGGGCGTCATCGGCGCGATGGCCAAGCGCGGGTCGCGGGCTTCCAGCGCCTGCAGCGTCCCCAGGATCTGCGCGACAGCAATGCCGCCTGACGATGGTGGCGGCATGCCGCAGACCTTCCATTGCTTGTAGTCGGTGCACAGCGGCGCGCGTTCCTTGGCCGCGTAGCCATCAAGATCTGTCAAGGACAGGCTGCCTGCGTTCGCGTGGCCCTGCACCTTGCGCGCGATCTCATCGGCAATCGGCCCGCGGTACAGCGCGTCCGGCCCTTCCTTGGCGATGCGCCTGAACACCGCGGCCAGCGCCGGGTTTTTCAACAGCGTGCCCGCGGCTTTGGGCGTGCCGTCGACATTCAGAAAGTATGCCGCCATGTCAGGCGATTGCGCGATAAAACGGTCAGCCGCAATCAAGCCGTGCAGGCGTGGGGAAATCGCAAAGCCCTGTTCCGAGAGCCGAATCGCCGGTTCAAATAGCGTGGCCCATTGCAGATGCCCGGTCTTCTTGTGCGCCATTTCGAGCGCACGTAATACCCCCGGCGTACCGACTGAACGCCCGCCAATCTGCGCGTCCCTGAAGCCCATCCGTGTACCGTCGGCCTTCAGGAATAAACGCTCAGTGGCGCCGGCCGGTGCCGTCTCGCGGCCGTCATAAGCGTGCACCGTTTGCCCGTCCCACAGCATGATGAAAGCGCCGCCACCAATGCCGGAAGATTGCGGTTCCACTAGGGTCAACACCGCCTGCATGGCGATTGCCGCGTCGATGGCCGAACCGCCTTTGCGCAACATCTCACGCCCGGTCTCGGCCGCCAGCGGGTTAGCGGCGGCGGCCATGTAGCGCGTGGCATGGCGGGTGCTGAGGTCGGTGCGATAGCCCGAACCCAACTCCGGTGCGGTTGGCTGCACATTCACCGGGGCGTAGCAGGCCGCAAGGGCCATGACTACCGCAATAACCGCGAAGGGTCGGCGGAAAATCGAAAACACGCGCAGAACGTCGGTCATTGTGAGGAGTGATCTGTTGACCTGGGAATACTGGGTTCTACAGTAAAACCGTGCTTTGAAGACACAGCACCGTTTCGGTTTTGCCTCGTCTCCGAGCACGATTGGGTCAGGCCAACGACCGCTTTGGGTCGGATGTCGACCCCCGGCCAGAAGCGGACGCAAGGCAACTCGATCAAAAAAGGCGCTTAGGAAATCACTTCGATGGCGCCCGAGTCCCGAGCCAATCTGCGAGCAAGTTCAGCGCCTTTTCGCTCGCTGTAGCGATCGACCAAATACTCGCTTCGCCCGCGCACCATCAAGGTGAATTTCACCAACTCCTCCATGACATCCACGACTCGATCGTAGTAAGCGGAAGGCCGCATATGCCCGGCATCGTCAAACTCTTGCCAGGCCTTGGCAACCGACGACTGATTCGGGATGGTCACCATCCGCATACAGCGACCCAGCATGCGCAGTGTGTTGACCACGTTGAACGACTGCGAGCCCCCGCACACTTGCATCACTGCCAACGTGCGTCCTTGGGTCGGGCGCACGCTGCCGTCCTCTAGCGGAAGCCAGTCGATCTGGTTCTTGAAAACACCGGTCACGTTGCCGTGCCGCTCGGGTGATACCCATACCTGACCTTCGGACCACTGCGACCACTCGCGTAGCTGCTGCACTTTCGGGTGGGACTTGTCGACACTGTCCAGCATCGGCAGATCGTGCGGGTCGAACAGGCGGGTCTCAGCGCCGAGGTGACGCAGGATGCGCTCGGCTTGCAGCGCCAGCTTGCGGCTGTACGACTGCGGTCGCAGCGAGCCATACAGCAGCAGGATGCGCGGCGCGCCCGCATCGGCACCGAGGACATCGTGCCTGGGCAACTGCAAAAGATCAGGCACAACGTTTTTGAGAATTGAAGCTTCGGCGACTTGTTGTTCGATATTCATTCGATTATTCTACAAACATGGAAACGAATCAGGCAATAGCTGCACTGACTGCACTTGGACACGCGACGCGCCTGCTCGCCTTTCGGCTGTTGGTCGAAGCCGGCCCAGACGGCCGCATGGCGGGTGAAATTGCCGAAGCACTGGCCGTGCCTGGGGCCACGCTCTCCTTCCATCTGAAGGAGCTAGTCCACGCTGGATTGATCAGTGGCGAGAACCGTGGCCGCAACATCTGCTACCGCGCGCGGTTCGATGCAATTAACGGACTTATCGCCTACCTGACTCACAACTGCTGCGCAGATTCTTCGGATGAGGCCTGCGCGCCGACCCGAGCCGCGACACGCGCCTGCTGATCTTAACGACAACCATTTCCCCTCTTCAGAGCCAACCGATGAAACATCGTGTCCTGTTCCTTTGTACCGGAAACTCCGCGCGCAGCGTCCTCGCCGAAGCCACGCTTCGCGCATGGGCCAGCAATCGTTTCGAGGTCTTCAGCGCCGGCAGCCACCCCGCCGGCAAGGTCAACCCATACGCGCTCAGCCAACTTGCGGCCGACGGCATTCCCACCATCGGGCTGCGTAGCAAGTCATGGGACGAGTTCGCAACTGCGGACGCGGTGCCCATGGATCTGGTGATCACGGTCTGTGATGCGGCCGCGTCTGAAGCCTGCCCGATTATGTTCGGCGACTTCGTTCGCGCGCACTGGGGGCTGCCGGATCCGGCGGCCGTCGAGGGTAGCAATGACGCAAAGCGGGAAGCCTTTCGGCTAGGCCATCGAATCATCAAGGCACGCCTGCATGCGCTGTTGGCGCTGCCGAACGACGCGTGGGGCGACCGCATGACCTTGAAGCTGGCGCTGGACCGTATCAGGTTCGTGGAGCCTGACGACGAGACGGCCAAGGAAGAAGCAATACGACAAAACACCGAGGCCTGATAGATGCTGACGGCAGTTTTGATCTTCGTTGCCACGATGGTGTTGGTCATCTGGCAGCCGAAAGGTCTTGGCGTTGGCTGGAGCGCCATGTTCGGCGCGGCACTGGCTCTGGCAACAGGCGTGGTGCATCTGGCCGATATTCCGACGGTGTGGGGCTTTGTCTGGAACGCCACGTTCACGTTCGTTGCGTTGATCATCATAAGCCTGTTGCTTGATGCGGCCGGATTCTTCGAATGGGCCGCGCTACATGTGGCGCGTTGGGGTAAAGGCAGCGGGCGCAGGCTATTTGCCTTCCTGGTGCTGCTGGGCGCAGCGACTGCAGCGCTGTTCGCCAATGACGGGGCAGCATTGATCCTGACGCCCATTGTCATTGCCTTGCTGCTGGCATTGCGGGTCAGTCCAGCGGCCACACTTGCCTTCGTGATGGCAGCCGGCTTCATCGCAGATACGGCCAGCCTTCCACTGGTCGTTTCCAATCTGGTCAATATCGTTTCGGCCAATTACTTCCACATCGACTTCGCGCGGTACGCATCAGTCATGGTGCCGGTCAATGTTGTTTCCGTTGCTGCGTCGTTGGGCATGTTGATGTGGTTCTTCCGCCGCGACATTCCCGCCAGATATGAAACCGCGGAGCTGAAGCATCCGCGCTCGGCGATCGTGGATAGCACCACCTTCAATGCCGGCTGGGCAGTTCTGGCGTTGCTCTTGGTAGGGTTTTTCGGACTGACTCGAATCGGCATCCCCATCAGCGCAGTGGCAGGGGCCGGCGCGCTAACCCTGCTCGGCGTTGCGGCACGCGGACATCGTATATCGACCCGCAAGGTGATCAGGGAAGCGCCCTGGCAGGTCGTGGTGTTCTCGCTCGGCATGTACCTGGTGGTCTATGGACTGCGCAATCAGGGACTGACCGATTACCTAGCCAAACTGCTGGACCTGTTTGCCGGATACGGCGTGTGGGGCGCGACATTCGGAACGGGAATGTTGATCGCCTTCCTGTCATCGGTCATGAACAACATGCCGACGGTGCTGGTCGGCGCGCTCTCGATCGACGCCAGCCACGCCGACGGTGCCGTCCGCGAAGCAATGATCTACGCCAACGTCATTGGTAGCGACCTAGGGCCGAAGTTCACGCCGATCGGGAGCTTGGCCACGCTGCTCTGGCTACATGTACTTGCACGCAAGAACATCAAGATCACCTGGGGTTACTACTTCAAGGTCGGCGTCGTCCTGACGCTTCCCGTATTGCTTGTCACCTTGGCAGCCCTCGCGCTGAGGCTGAGTCTCACGTGATGAGTGCAGAAAAGATTCTGGTGACGTGGCGCACCACAGCCAAATGACCATCTGACGAGTGGCCGCTATGGGTCGCTATGTAAAGCTTTACATAGCGACCCCTATGCGCAGGTTGCAACTATGTGCAGGTGGTTGGATTCGGCTGGCGTTGATGCAGGCGTGGCGAGGCACGTGGCGCGGTTGGTCGGCGCAGATATAGACATAGTTTTTGCTGGCAGGTGCACTGGTGGTCCCACTTCTGGAGACCACCATGGGCATTCCTCGCCGTTCCCGCCGCATCGACATCAACTGGCTCTCTGACGGGCCGATCGGTCCGTACGTTGATGCGTTCAAGCAGCACCTGACCGAACGCAGGTACGCCGCGCGCACGTTCGCCAGCTATGTCGCCGGCATCTCCCATTTCGCGCGTTGGGCGCGCAGCCGACGCCTGCGGCTGCACCGGATCGACGAAGGGTCGATCACCGAGTTCCTCGACGGTCACCTCCCGAACTGCAACTGCGCTAGACCCGCGCGCCACGACCGACGCGACCTCAGCGCGGCACTGGGCCACCTGCTTACAGTGCTTCGCGCAAAGGGCGCCATTGCGCCGCCGATGGTCGGCACCACGCCGGTGCAAGCGGAACTGCTCCTCTACGACCACCACATGGATCACGTGCGAGGTCTGGCGCCCAAGACCCGGGGCATGGCACGGCGCATCGTCGGGCGGTTGCTGACTGCCCGCTTCGGTGGCGGCGCCATCGACATCCAGGCGATCAAGCCCGAACATGTCCGACGCTTCTTCGCGCAGCAAGCCGAGCTCTATAGCAAGCCTGCGAGTGCCGGCTCGGTGGTGTCGTCGCTGCGGGGCTACTTCCGTTACCGAGCATCGCTGGGCGATCTCGTTCACGGGCTGGTCGGAGCGGTGTCCTACCCCGCCAACTGGTCGCTGTCCTCGCTGCCCAAGACGCTGACGGCTGAAGAAGTCGAGCAGTTGGTCGACTCCCTCGGCCAACCCGGCAGCTCGATGCGGCGCGCCGATGCCATCGTGCGATGTGCCCTCGATCTTGGTCTTCGCAGCTGTGAGGTTGCACACCTTGGCCTCGACGACATCGACTGGCACGCAGGCACGATCACGCTGCGCCGCACCAAGGGCCGCCGTGAGGACGTGCTGCCGCTGCCAGCTGCCACCGGTGAGGCCATCGCCGCATACCTGAAGCATGAGCGCCCCAAGACCAGCAACCGCGCCGTCTTCGTGCGCCTTGTGGCACCACGCGATGAGCCCGTCGGCCCCGATCTCGTTCGCAAGACGATCCGCCAGGCCTACGGGCGCGCAGGGCTGCCCTGTACGCGCTCGCATCTGCTTCGCCACACGATGGCCAACCGGCTGCTGGCCGGCGGCTCGTCGTTGAAGGAGGTGGCCGATGTGCTGCGCCACCGCTCGCTGAACACCACGATGATCTATGCCAAGCTCGATAGCCGCAAGCTGGCTGAAGTGGCGTTGCCGTGGCCGGGGAGCGCAGCATGAGCGCGCCCACCGCCCTTCAGTCGCGTGTCGAGAAGTATTTGGCCGAACGCCGCCGGTTGGGGTTCTCCAGCCGCAACGACGGCTACAACTTGCGCGGCTTCGCGCGCCACGCTCAGGCTGTTGGCCACCGCGGACCGCTGACTGTGGAAATCATGGCGGACTGGGCGCGCCGCGACAGCCACGGCAGCAGTGATCCGCACACCTGGGCACGTCGGCTGAAGAAGCTGCGTACGTTCACGCGTTGGCTGCAGCAGTTCGAGCCGCGCACCGAGGTGCCCGATGACGCGATCTTCGGACGGCTGCCAGAGCGCCAGGCTCCCCACATCTACAGCGAACAGGACGTCGTCGATCTGCTGGCAGCAGCGCGCCGGCTCGGGCCAGCGCCCGGACTGCGCGGCGCTGTCTTCGAGACGCTGTTCGGCCTGATTGCCTCGACGGGCCTGCGCATCGGCGAGGCGTTGTCCCTGCGCAACTTGGATGTCGACTTCAAGGCCGGGATGCTGAGCATCCACCAGACCAAGTTCGGCAAGTCGCGCCAGGTGCCCATGCACCCCAGCACCGTGGACGCCCTGCGGCGGTATCGCTGGATGCGCGATCTGGCGGGCGAGCCTGCCGCCGAGGATGCTGCATTCTTCATCGGCACACGTGGCCGGCTGCGAGGTCTACCGCTGGGAGACCGGCAGGTCCATCGCGTCTTCGGTGAACTGCGGCGGCAACTGGGTTGGCGCAACCGCGGAGCTCACCATGCGCCGCGCATCCACGACTTGCGGCACACCTTCGTCGTGCGCCGCATCGTGCAGTGGCAAGCCACGGGCGTGGACATCGATCAGGCCATGCTGTCGCTGTCGACCTACGTCGGCCATGCGATGGTGACCAACACCTACTGGTACCTCTCGGCCGTGCCGGAGTTGATGGCGCTGGCCGCCAGTCGCTTCGAGTCATTCATGTCACAGGCGGAGGCTGAAGATGCGTAAGACAACCGCACCGAAGCCGCCGTCGTTCGCCGCGCTGGTCCAGCAATTCTTCACCGAGTACATGGTCGCCCAACGCGCGCTCAGCCCGCGCACGGTGGCGTGCTACCGCGATGCATTGATGCTGTTCCTGGACTTTGCCAGTGGCAGGCTGGGCAAGGCGCCGACTGCGATGCGGCTTGCCGACATCCGCCCCGAGCTGATCTTGGGCTTCCTCGATCACCTGGAACATGGACGCAAGAACGCGGTTCGCAGCCGCAACCTGAGGCTCACCGCGTTGCGTGCGTTCCTGAAGTTCGCCGCCCGCCGTGACGTGACCTCGCTGCACGACATCGAGCGGGCGCTGGCGGTGCCGATGAAGCGCTTCGAACGGCCGATGCTGGGCTTCCTCAGCCGAACCGAGATGATGGCCGTGCTCGGGCAGCCGGGCAAGAGTTGGTCCTCCCAGCGCGATCATCTGCTGCTGGCCATGCTCTACAACACGGGAGCACGCGTCTCGGAGATCATCGGTGTACGCGTGGTCGATGTTGTTCTGGAAGGTTGCGCCTGCGTGCACCTGCACGGTAAGGGGCGCAAGCTGCGATCCATACCGCTGTGGGACAGCACGGTCGTTGAGATACGGGCCTGGCTTCGGCTGAACCAGACACTGCGAGGTGAAGCCGCCTTGCTGCCCAACCGCGATGGGCAGGCGATGTCCAGATCCAATGTGGGACAACGACTGGATCTCGCCGTGACACGGGCGACCGCGGCCGAGCCAAGCCTATTGAAGAAGCGCGTCTCACCTCACACGCTGCGGCACACGAGTGCGATGCAC
>JBBSTP010000069.1:0-9909 GCA_038235795.1 Lysobacterales bacterium
CCGGCCAGGATCTGCGCGGTCTGCATCACCTGCTCCTGATAAACGATGACGCCGTAGGTCGGTGCAAGTACAGGCGCCAGCAGCGCGTGCGGAAACCTGACCTCGGCGCGGCCATGCTTGCGCTCGATGAAGTCGGGAATCAGGTCCATCGGGCCTGGTCGATACAGCGACACAAGAGCAATCAGGTCGTCGAAGCGGTCGGGCTGCGCGCGCTTGAGCAACTCGCGCATGCCGCGCGACTCGAACTGGAACACCGCGACCGTTTCTCCGCTCGCGAACAGCGCGTAGGTCGCAGGGTCATCCAGCGGCAGCGTGGTGATGTCAAGCGCCTGCTTC
This sequence comes from Lysobacterales bacterium, assembly GCA_038235795.1. GTDB lineage: Bacteria > Pseudomonadota > Gammaproteobacteria > Xanthomonadales > Xanthomonadaceae > Thermomonas. The sequence goes on from JBBSTP010000069.1 coordinate 337, forward strand.
TCGTAAGGCGTGACGCCTTCAGCGGCTCGCCGGGTATTGATCGCCTTGACCGCCCAATCGATGATGGTCAGCGTGCGCAGGCCGAGGAAATCGAACTTCACCAAGCCGATCGCTTCCACGTCGTCCTTGTCGAACTGGGTGACCGGATTGCGGCCGGCACCTTGGCCGTCGTGTTCGGCGAACAGCGGGCAGAAGTCACTCAGCGGCGTCGGCGCGATCACCACGCCGCCGGCATGCTTGCCGGCGTTGCGGGTCAGGTCTTCCAGTTGCAGCGCAAGGTCCAGCAGGTCGCGCACGTCCTCCTCGGACTCGTACCGCTCCTTGAACTCGGCGATCGCGCGGCTCGAATCTTTCTGCGAGCGCTCACTGCGCCCAAGCACGTCGGACAGCGACAGCGGGTCCGCCGGCTGCAGAGGAATGAGCTTGGCCAGCCCGTCAATCATCCCGTATGGATAGCCAAGCACGCGGCCGGCGTCTCGAAGCACTGCCTTCGCCGCCATCGTGCCGTAAGTGATGATCTGGCTGACCCGGTCACGGCCGTACTTGCGCGCGACGTAGTCGATCACTTCGTCGCGCCGGTCCATGCAGAAGTCGATGTCGAAGTCGGGCATCGACACGCGCTCGGGATTGAGGAATCGCTCGAACAGCAGGTCATACGGCAGCGGGTCGAGATCCGTGATTCCCAGCGCCCACGCCACCAGCGAGCCGGCGCCGGAACCGCGGCCTGGGCCAACCGGGATGCCGTGCTGCTTGGCCCAGTTGATGAAGTCGGCCACGATCAGGAAGTAGCCGGGAAAGCCCATCGAAAGGATCACCCCGAGTTCCGTCTCCAGACGCGCCTCGTAATCTTCGCGGCTGCGGCCGGGTGCCAAGGCCGCAGTGTGCAGCCGTCTGTCCAAGCCAACGCGCGACTGGCTGCGCAGCCACGACTCGATGGTTTCGTCGTCGGGCACCGGGAACGCGGGCAGGTAATAGGTGCCCAGCCGCAGTTCGAGGTTGCAGCGTTGCGCCAGCGCCACGCTGTTGTCCAGTGCGTCCGGCACGTCGGCGAACCGCTCCGCCATTTCGTCCGGGGATTTCAGATACTGCTGGTCGGTGTAGTCATGCGGCCGCCGGCTGTCGTCGAGCACGCGGCCGGTCGCGATGCACACACGCGCCTCGTGCGCGTCAAACCCCGTGGCATCGATGAAACGCACGTCATTGCTGGCGACCACCGGGATGCCTCGGCGCGCCGACATATCCAGCGCAAACGCGTTGAACGCGTCCTCGCCTGGGCGACCGCTGCGGGTCAGCTCCAGGTGCAACCGATCGCCGAACGCGACCTGCAGGTCGGCCAGCGACTGCTCGGCCAGGTCGTGGCGGCCCGAGGTGAACAGCTGGCCGGGTTGGGCATTCTGCCCGGCCAATGCAAACAGGCCATTATTGGCCTTTAGCCACTGCGGGCGCGCGACCACGCCGTCGTGGCGCTGTCCTTCCATCCAGGCCCGGGTGAGGAGCTGTGACAGGCTCAGGTATCCATCGTGGTCGCGGCACAGCAAGGTGATGCGCGATGCGGCGGCACTGCCGTCGGCGATGAGCACGTCCGCGCCCGCGATGGGTTTGATCCCGGCTTTCTCGGCGGCCTTGTAGAACTTCACCAACCCGAACAGGTTGTTCTGGTCGGTCATTGCCACTGCCGGCAATTGGCGGGCCACGCAGGCAGCGACGAGCTCCGGGATGCGGATCGTCGAATCAACCAGCGAATACTCGCTGTGCAGGTGCAGGTGGACGAAACGGGCTGACATCGGCGTACCGCTGGATCAGTCTTCAGGGTAGGCCGCTACCGCCAGCCGGGCAAGGCTTGACAGTGGCGTCGAGCCCGGCATCGGCTTCAACCTTGGCGATGCCGGATCGACGTCATTTCGGGATCCATCAAGGGCGTGGCGCACGGGGGCAAAACTGCGTCGGTGTTCGGCACACGGGCCGTGCACCGCCAGAGCCTGCAGGTGTTGCGCACTGGCATAGCCTTTGTGCCGGTCAAAACCGTATTGCGGGTGCAGTGCATGCAGCGCGCGCATGCGCGCATCACGCGCCACCTTGGCCAGGATCGATGCGGCCATGATCGAAGCTTCCAGGCCATCGCCGCCGATCATCGCGGTGGCAGTGCATCCCAATCCGTCTGGAACCCGGTTGCCATCGATCAATGCATGCTGGGCGCACGGCGACAGGCGAGCGATCGCGCGGCGCATCCCGGTCAGGGTGGCCTGCAGGATGTTGAGGACGTCGATTTCGGCCGCTTCGACGAATTCGATGCGCCATGCCAGCGCGCGCTCGATGATGAGCGGATACAAGGCCTCGCGCCTACGTTCGCTCAGGTGCTTGGAATCGGCCAGGCCGTCGATGGGCCGCGATGGGTCCAGGATCACCGCCGCCACGCTGACTGGCCCGGCCAGCGGCCCGCGGCCTGCTTCATCGACCCCCGCGACCAGCACGATCATGTCGGTCCCGGCAACAGCACGGCCACCGCATCCGCAGCAGCTGCCGAGGCATCCCGGCGCAGGGTTTTGTGGATCGCGAGGAAGCGCGGTTGCAGGGCCGCACCCGCATCCGCATCGCGAAACCAGTGCAGCAGCGCCGCGTGCAGGTTGCCGGCGGTGCAGGCGTCCTGCAGCAGTTCAGGCACAAGGGCTTCGCCGGCCAGCACGTTGGGCAAACTCACGAAGTCGCTCTTGAGCAGGCCGAACAGTTTTACGATGCGGTACGTCAGCGGCGATATGCGATGGCCGACCACCATGGGACGTTTGCACAGCATCGCTTCCAGCGCGGCCGTGCCCGACGCCAGCAACACCACGTCGCTGGCGATCATCGCGCGTTGCGCATCGCCATCCAGGATGCGAAAAAAAGACTCCTCCCCCTGCTTGCAGGGGGAGGTTGGGAGGGGGTGCTCTAGTGCAACGCGTTCGATCGCATCGCGACATTGCGCATTGGCGGCTGGGACCAAGACGCGCAATCCGGGAATGTCGCTTGCAAGCCGCGCAGCGGCGTCCGCGAACACCGGCAACATGCGCTGGATCTCGCTGAGTCGGCTACCCGGCAGCAAGGCAAGCATCGGTGCATCGGCGGGTTCGCCGAGCGCCTCGCGGGCGGCAGCGCGATCCGGATGCAGGGCGATCGCATCCGCCATCGGATGGCCAATGAAGACCGCATCGATGCCGTGGCGGGCGTAGATCGACGGCTCCATCGGGAAAAGGCACAGCACCCGGTCGGCGCTGGCGCCGATCTTCGCCGCGCGCGATTCGCGCCAGGCCCAGACCGACGGGCTGACGTCATGCACGGTGCGCACGCCGTGCTGCTTTAGCCAGCGCTCGACGCCAAGGTTGAAGTCGGGTGCGTCGATGCCAATGAACACATCCGGCTTCCAGTCCAGCACGCGTTGGCGAAACGCCCGGCGCAGACGCAGCAGGCGTGGCAGGTGGACCAGCACTTCAGCCAGCCCCATCACCGCCAATTCGCTGGCATCAAACCAGGCGTCCAGGCCGGCCGCGCGCATGCCGTCACCGCCGATGCCGGCGAAGTGCGCATCCGGATAGCGCGTGCGCAACTCAGTGATCAGGCCAGCGCCCAGCTGGTCGCCGGAGGTTTCGCCGGCGCACAGGGCGATGCGCAGCGTCACCGCAACAGCGGCCGCTCGCCGCGTTCGATGAAGTCCAGTATTTCTCGCACGTCCTTGCTGTCGCCGGCGATCTCGCCGAGCTCGGCCTTGGCCTCGTCGAGCCTGGCGCCGGAAATGTATAGCGCACGGTAGGCGCGTTTGATCGCGGCGATGCGCGCCGCATCGAAGCCTCGCCGCTTCAAGCCTTCGCTGTTGATCCCGCGCGGCTTGCTGTAGCTGTCCTGCGCAACCATCAAAAACGGCGGCACGTCACCATTGACGAACGCGCCCATGCCGATGAACGCATGCGCGCCGATCCTGCAAAACTGATGCACGCCGGTAAAGCCACTCAGGATCACGTGGTCGCCCACGCTCACATGGCCAGCCAGCGTTGCGTTGTTGGAGAACACGCAGTCGCTGCCGATGATGCAATCGTGGGCAATGTGGGTATAGGCGAGGATCCAGTTGCGGTCGCCGATGCGGGTAATGCCGCCGCCCTCGCGGGTGCCGCGGTTGATGGTGACAAATTCGCGGATGGAATTTCCGTCGCCGATTTCCAGCGCGACGCGTTCCCCGCGGTATTTCTTGTCCTGCGGTTCGCCGCCGATCGCGGCATGGCCATGCAGCACGTTGTCGCGGCCGATCCGGGTCGGGCCATGGATCACGCAGTGCGGCCCGATGCGGGTGCCATCGCCGATCTCGACCTCATTGCCGATCACCGCATACGCGCTCACCTGCACGCGATCGCCCAGGCGGGCGCCCAAATCGATGACCGCGGTGGGATGGATGAGCGGAGCGGACATCTTCGGGTGGAACTCAGCGCGCCGCGGCGCACAGGATCTCGGCGCAGGCGACCTGCTCGCCATCAACGCGCGCAATACCGATGTACTGCGCCATGTTGCGGATCTGTCGCTTGAGCACGACTTCAAGCTCAAGCTTGTCGCCCGGCACCACCATCCGGCTGAACTTGGCGTTGTCTATCTTGACCAGGTAGAACGCCTGCTCAGGGTCGTCGTCTGCAGTCTTGGACAGCTGGGTCAGCAGGCCACCGGCCTGGGCCATCGCTTCCACGACCAGAACGCCGGGCATGACCGCGCGCCCCGGGAAGTGGCCCTGGAAAAACGGCTCATTGATGGTGACGTGCTTGTACGCCAGCACCCGCTTGCCGGGTTCCAGCTCGACCACCCGGTCCACCAGCAGGAACGGATAGCGGTGCGGTAGCAGGCGTTGGATGTCGTTGATGCAGACGGGAAGGGTGACGGCCATTGGATTCATTCCTTGTCGCCGGCGTTCAGGCGCCGGGCGAGCGTATCGAGTTGCTTGAAGCGGGCTGCGCTGCGGCGCCAGCTGCGATTGTCCATCAATGGCGTCCCCGATGAATATTCGCCAGGCTCGCGGATCGAATGGGTGACCAGGGTCATCGCGGTAATGACCACGCGATCGCAGACCTCCAGATGGCCGAGGATGCCGGCGCCGCCACCGATCAGGCAGTGCCGGCCGATGCTGGCGCTGCCCGCGACTGCCGAACAACCGGCCATCGCGGTGTGCGCACCGATGCGGACGTTGTGGCCGACCTGGATCTGGTTGTCCAGGCGCACGTCTTCTTCCAGAACGGTGTCGCCCAGCGCGCCCCGGTCGATCGTGGTATTCGCGCCAATTTCGCAGTCATCGCCGATCACCACCCCGCCCAGTTGCGGGACCTTGATCCAATGTCCGTGGTCCATGGCGATGCCGAACCCGTCGGCGCCAATCACCGCGCCTGGATGCACCAAGACGCGCGAGCCCAGGCGCACGCGGGTCACCAGGGTGACCCGTGACAGCAGGGTGCAGTCGGCGCCGACCTCGCAGTCCTCGCCGATCACGCACCCCGGCCCGATCGTGGCCCGGGCGCCGATACGGCTGCGGGCATCGATACACACTTGCGGTCCGATGCTCGCGGTCGGGTCGACGACGGCGTCGCTCGCCACTACGGCGCTTGAGTGGAGGCCTGCGGTGCGCGCGGGTCGGGTCTCAAATAGCGCCGCGATGCGGGCGAATGCGACGTAGGGATCGACTGCGACCAGCGCGGTGGCCGGGCAATGCACGACGTCATCCTCGCGCAGCACCACGACGCCCGCCCTGGTTTCAGCCAATTGCTCGCGGTAGCGCGGATTGGCAAGGAAACCCAACTCCTGCGGCCCGGCAGCTGCCAGGGTGCCGACGCCGCGCACTTCGCGATCCTGTCCATGCAACTCCAGCCCGAATTGCCGCGCCAGTTCCGAGGCGCGATGGACCTGGGCGGTCATGCCTGGCACTCCCGCTTACAGCTGTCCGCCAAAGGTGAACTGCAATCGCTCGATCTGGTCGCCTTCCTTCTTTCGGATCGGCAGCGCGTAGCTGATCGACAGTGGCCCCATTGGCGAGCGCCACAGTAACGAGATGCCGGTGGACACGCGCAGGTCGCCGGCACTGAAATTGTCCCAGCCGTCGTACACGTTGCCGAAGTCGACGAAGGCCGAGATGCGCGCAGCCGGGCTGTCGAACAGTTTCGGGAAGATCGCCTCCACCGTACCGGCCAGCAGCAGCGAACCGCCCAGTGGTTGGCGGAATCCGAAGTTCGAGGTGTAGGACGGCCCGAGGGTGTTGTCGGTGAAGCCACGCACCTTGCCCGACGCGGCGATGCCGCCCGCGTCGAAATTCTCGAAAAACGGCAGGCCACTGGCAGTGACGGTCTTGGCGTAGTCCAGTGACGTCGGCAGGCAGGGAACAGTTGGAGCCGGGCCCGGCACGGAGGTGTCGATGACGCCGTCACCGTCGCTGTCCACCAGTGACGGCGCGGTGTAGCAGAGGTTGCGCGTGATGTCCTTGCCATAGGAGTCCCCGTAACCGAGGTTGACCGCTGTGCGCAATACCAGCGCCGAGTTGACCAGCCAGTATTTGGCATAGTCGTATTGCAGCTTGTAGTACTCGACGGTGGAACCGGGCAGGGCAATTTCCGCCGACAGGTTCTGGGTGCTTCCGATCACCGGCATGAAGTAGTCATTGCGGGTATCGCGCGACCATCCCAGCTGCGTGCGCCAAGAATGGAACGTGCGGCGGCCGACCGCATCCACGTAGTCCACCAGCGGCGGAGGCGTAGTGCCCGGGAACGCCAGGATCTCGTTGGTATCGATTCCGAACATCAGCGAGACCGAATCCGACTCGCTCAGCGGCAGGCCCATGAACACCTGGAACGCGCCGCTGTTGGTCGAGTACTGGGCCACGTTGAAGCTGGAGTAGTCGAACTCGCGCCAATTCAGGTTGTAGCCCAGCGACATGCCCTCGTCGGTGAAATACGGATTGACGAACGAGAAGTCGTAACGCTTCTGGTAGGAACTGCGGGTCACCGCCATCGAGACGCGGTTGCCGGTGCCCAGGAAATTGTTCTCCGACAGCTGCAGCGACAGGTTGACACCGGACAGCTGCGAATAGCCGACGCCGGCGGAGATGCTGCCGGACGTGGTCTCCTTGACCGTGAACACCACGTCGACCTGGTCGTCGCTTCCGGTCACGGGTTCATTTTCGACGTTGACTTCCTCAAAGTAACCCAGGCGCTGCAGGCGGACCTTGCTGCGGTCGATCGCAGCCTGCGAGTACCAGCTGCCCTCGAACTGGCGCATCTCACGCCGCAGCACCACATCGGCGGTCCGCGTGTTGCCCTTGAATGCGATTCGCCGCACATTGACCCGCGGTCCTGGCTGGACCTGCATGTCGATGCTCACGGTGCGCTTGTCGCGGTCGACCGTCGGGACCGGATTGACCTCGGCGAAGGCGTATCCGATGTTGGCAAGACGCGCGGTGATGGAGTTGGTCGTGAGTTCGATCAGTCGCCGCGAGAAGATCGTGCCGGGCTGCATGAAGGCCACCATTTTCTCGATGTCTTCCTTCGGCAGCACGGTGTCGCCCGACACGGTCACGCCTGAAATGCTGTAGGCCTCGCCCTCGGTGATGCCGGCGGTCAGGTACATGTCCTTCTTGTCGGGGCTGATCGCGACCTGGGTGGAATCCAGGTTGAAGTCGAGAAAGCCGCGGTCCAGGTACCAGGCGTTTAGTTTCTCGATGTCACCGGACAATTTTTCACGCGAGTACTGGTCGTCTTGCTTGTACCAGCTCAACCAGCTGCTGGTGTGCGATTCCCAAGCGTCAGTGATGTCCTCGTCGGTATATTTCTCGTTGCCGATCAGGTTGATGTGGCGGATCTTGGCCGCCTTGCCTTCCTTGATGTTCAGGGTGATGTCGACGCGGTTGCGATCCAGCTGCGCCACCGTCGGCTGGATCGTGACGCTGTACTTGCCGCGGTTGTTGTACTGCCGGTTCAACTCCTGGGTGACCCGGTCCAGGTTCAACCGATCAAACGTCTCGCCTTCGGCCAGGCCGATGTCCTTCAGGCCCTTGAGCAGGTCTTCGGACTTGAGGTCCTTGTTTCCAACCAATGTGAGCTTGTTGATCGCCGGGCGCTCGACCACGCTGATCACCAGGATCCCGCCTTGGTGGTCAAGGCGCACGTCATCGAAGAAGCCGGTCTTGTACAGCGCACGCAGCGCCTGCGCGGCGCGGGCCTGGTCGAGGGTGTCGCCACGCTCGACCGGCAGGTAGGTGAACACGGTGCCCGCGCCGATACGTTGCAGGCCGTCGATGCGGATGTCACTGACCGTGAAAGGTGCAAACGCCGATTGCGCCCAGGCAGGCATTGACAAGGCCGAAACCAGGGCGAGGGTGAGCAGGCGGCGGGACGTGGGTCGGGTCATTCTTGACATCCTGATTGCAAAACATGTCGGGTCAAACATGTTGCTTGGGTCACCGGCAACGCCGGCGGCGGGGTGTACGGCACGCTACGACACCAGGTGCAGGATGTCGTTAAAGAAGGCCAGACCCATCAGTCCCGCCAGCAAGGCGAGGCCGAGGTACTGGCCCGCGACCATCGCGCGATTGCCCAAGGGGCGGCCGATGGCCAACTCGATAAGGTAATACAGCAGGTGACCCCCGTCCAAGACGGGGATCGGCAACAGGTTGATGATCGCCAGGCTGACCGACAACAGGGCCAGGAAGTTCAGGAACCAGGCCGGACCCATCTGCGCGGACGCGTTGGCGTACTGGGCTATGGTAATCGGGCCGGACACGTTGCGGACCGACGCACTGCCATTGACCATCCGCCACAGCATGCCCAGCGAGTCGCTGGCCAGGTTCCAGGTCTCGCGGAGTGCGGCCGGAACCGCTGCCAGCGGGTTGTAGCGCAGCACCGCGTCATGCGGCGGAGCCTGCCGCACACTGTTACCGACGCCGAGCAGCCAGCTGGTGCTGCCGTCGGGGTTGTCACGCTTGGACGGGCTGAGTTCCAGCGCCAGTCGCTCGCCGTCGCGTTCGACTTCGATCATGCCCGGGCCGCCACGCTCGCCCAGCGCCTTCACCAGCGGGCCGATATCTTCGAAATTCTGCACCGGTCGCGCATCGATGGCGGTGATCAGGTCGCCCTCGGCCAGCACGCCCCACGCCGGCAGACCTTCCACGATCGAGCCCACGACCGGCGGCAGCAGCTGGTAGCGCGGGGTGAGGCCGGTGGCCTGCACCGCGCGCAACTCGTCGATGGCCGCGGGCAACCGGTTCAGCGGCAGAGTTCGGGCGACCTCGCCGCCATTGGCGTCGAGAATCTGCAGGGTCACGGGTTTGCGGTCGAGCGCAGCGACGGTAAGTGCCAGCGCCGCTTCGCTCCAGGTTGGCGTATCGCGGCCATTGATCGACCGGATCGCGTCACCGGCCTGAAGGCCGGCCTGCGCAGCCAGGCCCTCGGCCTTGCCAACCACGGGGGCGTAGTCGGGTCGGCCGATCACCAGCATCGCCCAGAGCAGGGCGACCGCCAGCAACAGGTTGGCGATGGGACCGGCAGCAACAATCGCGATCCGCGACCACACCGGTTTGCGGTTGAA
>JBBSTP010000070.1:0-9868 GCA_038235795.1 Lysobacterales bacterium
CACCCTGAAATCACTGGACCACAAGTCGCGGCCGGCGCTGCAGGCTGGACTGGTGATGACGGATGTGCACAACGGCGACGTTGTCGCGGTGGTCGGCAGCCGCAACGTCACCGAACAGGGCTTCAACCGCGCGGTCGATGCGAAGCGTCCGGTGGGTTCCTTGCTGAAACCCTTCGTCTACCTGCTTGCGCTGGCCCAGCCGGACAAGTGGTCGCTGGCCAGCAGTGTCAGCGATGCACCGGTGACGGTCAGCCTGGGCCGCAATCGCAACTGGAAGCCGGGCAACTCGGACGGACGCAGTCACGGCAACGTCCGGGTGATGGACGCGCTGGCGCATTCCTACAACCAGGCCACGGTGCGCCTGGGGATGGACGTGCAGCCGCAGCGGCTGGCCGACCTGATCAGCACCTTGGCCGGCATCCAGTCCGAGGGCCGGCCCTCGTTGATCCTGGGCGCCGTTGACCAGAGTCCGTATGCGATGGCGCAGCTTTACCAGTTCCTGGCATCGGATGGCGAAATCCAGCCGCTGCATGCGGTGCGTGGCGTGCTGGACCCGCAGGGCAGCACCATCAAGCGCTATGACAGCGCGCCCCCGCCGGCACAGAAGGGCGACGCGGTGGCCGCGCGCCTGGTCGGCGTGGCGCTGCAATACACCGTCAGTTCCGGCACCGGCCGCCAGCTGGTCAAGGATGGACTTGGCCGCCTCGGCGCGGCCGGCAAGACCGGGACCAGCAATGACAGCCGCGACAGCTGGTTCGCCGGCTACACCGGCGATTACCTGGCCGTGGTCTGGGTCGGCAACGACCAGAACAAGCCAACCGGCCTGTACGGCGCGACCGGTGGCATGCGGGTGTGGTCGGAAATCTTCTCGAGACTGCCCAGCGCGCCGTTGCAGATCGCCGGCGAGGGCCTGGACTGGCAATGGGTGCAGGCGGGACACAGCACCGAGGCTGGCTGTCCGGGTGCAAGCCGCGTTGCCTTCGTGGCCGGCTATGCGCCGGGCTACCAACCGTGCGTGTACGCCCCCCGCAGCGACGATCCCTCCTCGCAGCAATATCCGGACCAAGCCGGCCCAGAGATGATTGAACGTGCCGGCGAGGCGATCCGCGGCTGGCTTGGCTGGGGTGATCGTGGCGATCCCGCGCGCGAGGCGCCGCAGGACGCTCCTCCCCCCGAACCCGCGCCGCAGCCCTGATGCGTTCATGGGTGTCGTGACCCGATGTCGCGCCTGAGTTCCGGCGTTCGCGAGGCGCTGGCTGCAGGCGCGGCGCTCGCCGGCCATGTCCCGGGATTCGTGGCGCGGCCGGCGCAGCAACGGCTGGCGCTGGCGGTGGCGGATGCCTTCGAGCAACGCGGGGTGTTGCTGGCCGAGGCCGGCACCGGCACCGGCAAGACCTTCGCCTACCTGGTGCCGACGTTGCTGTCCGGGATGAAGACGATCATTTCCACAGGCACCCGCGCGCTGCAGGACCAGTTGTACCTGCGCGACCTGCCGCGGGTGCGCGACGCACTCGGCACAGTCGTCAAGACAACATTGCTGAAGGGGCGCTCCAACTACCTGTGCCGCTACCGGATGGAGCAGGCCAAGGGCGAGCCGCAACTGTTCAAGGGAGGCTTCGCGTCACATGAGTCAGCATCCCAGTTCCAGCGCGTGGTGGCGTGGAGCGGGCGCACCCGGATGGGCGACCTGGCCGAGCTCGACGCGCTGCCGGAAGACTCGCCGCTGTTGCCGCAGATCAGTTCGACCGCGGATAACTGCCTGGGCAGTGAATGTCCGTTCTGGAGCGAATGCTTCGTGGTGCAGGCGCGCCAGCGCGCGCAGACCGCCGACGTGGTGGTGGTCAACCACCACCTGCTGCTGGCGGATCTTGCGCTCAAGCAGGAAGGCTTCGGCGAAATCCTGCCGGGCGCGCAGGCCTTCATTGTCGACGAGGCGCACCAGCTGCCGGAACTCGCCGCGCAGTTTTTCGGCGAATCATTGAGCGCACGGCCCTTGGTTGAACTGGCCCGCGATGTACTCGGCGAATGCAAGGAGGTGCCGGGCTCGCTCGCTGCGTTGCAGGAACCGGCGCGCGCACTGGAAGCGGCCACGCGTGGACTACGTGCGGCGATGGAACCGCTGCCGCATCGTGGGACCCGCTGGCGCGCGCTGGATACCGTGGATGTGGATTCCGCCTGCCTCACCCTGGCCGATGCGCTGGACGTGCTGGAGCGTGCACTTGCACCGCTGCGCGAGACCGCGCCCGGATTCGACGCCTGCCACCTGCGTGCCAGGGACAACCAGGCGCGCCTGCATCGCTGGATGGACGCTGGAGATGGGGGACACGGAATCAGTGCGTTCGATCCGGATGACGATCACGATGCGGATGCGCAGCACGACGACGGCTTCAGTTCCGTGCACTGGTATGAACTCACCCCGCGCGGATTCCGCCTGCAGCGCACGCCGCTGGACGTGTCCGGCCCATTGCGCACGCATCGCCAGGCCTCGCATGCGGCGTGGGTATTTACCTCCGCTACGCTGTCCGTGGCGGGCAGCTTTTCCCATATTTCGCAGCGACTTGGCATCCAGCACGCGACGGAACTGCTCGAGCCGAGTCCGTTCGACTGGGACCGGCAGGCGCTGTGCTACCTGCCGCCGAACCTGCCCGAACCTGCATCACGCGAGTTCGGCCCGGCCCTGATCGCGGCCCTGCAGCCGGTGCTGGAAGCCTCGGGCGGGCGTGCGTTCGTGCTGTTCGCGTCCCACCGCGCATTGCGCGAAGCCGCCGAGCTCATGCGCAACGCGCCGTGGCCTCTGTTCGTGCAGGGCAGCGAGCCGCGGCATGTGTTGCTGCAGAAGTTTCGCGAGTCCGGCAACGGCGTGCTGCTGGGCACAGCGAGCTTTCGCGAAGGCGTGGACGTCGCAGGCGATGCGCTGAGCGTGGTGGTGATCGACAAGCTGCCGTTCGCGGCGCCCGACGATCCGGTGTTCGAGGCGCGGCTTGACGCGATCCGTCGCAGCGGCGGCAATCCGTTCCGCGATGAGCAACTGCCGCAGGCGGTGATCGCGCTCAAGCAGGGCGCTGGTCGCCTGATCCGGACCGAAACCGATCGCGGCGTGCTGGTGCTGTGCGACCCGCGCCTGCTTGGCAAGTCGTATGGAAAACTCTTCCTGGACTCGCTGCCGCCGCTGCCGCGCACGCGCGATGTCGCCGATGTGCAGGCGTTCTTCTCACAGCCACGTTTCGCGGATACTTGAGGGATGAAGCTGCTCGCGCTGGAAACCGCCACCGAAGCCTGTTCGGTCGCCGTGCTTGTCGATGGCGAGATCATTGAACGCTTCGAGATTGCGCCGCGTCGGCATACCGAACTGGCCCTGCCGTGGGCAGACGCCCTGCTGGCCGAGGCGGGTATCGCCAAGTCGCAGCTGGACGCGATCGCGGTGGGACGCGGCCCCGGCGCCTTCACCGGAGTGCGGCTGGCGATTGCATTGGCGCAGGGAATCGCGCTGGCGTTGGATCGGCCGCTGCTGCCGGTGTCCACGCTCGCTGCGTTGGCGATGCAGGCGCAAGGCGCGCGAGTGATCGCGGCGGTCGATGCACGCATGGGCGAAATCTATGTGGCCAGCTTTGATCGCGAAGGCGCGGGCGTCGTGGCGACCAGCGCCGAGGTCGTGGTCGCGCCTGCAGGCTATCTGCTGCCTGATGGCACCGGCTGGGCTGGCGTTGGCACAGGTTTTGGCGCTGCCGAATCCACCCTTGCGCTGCGCCTGCACGCGCAGCTGGCAAGCGTGGACGCGCTCGCATTGCCGCACGCAGCCGATGTCGCCCGCCTCGGCGCGCAGGCATTCGCACGCGGCGAAGCCATCGCCCCGGAACGCATTGAACCTGCCTACCTGCGCAACAACGTCGCACTCACCATTGCCGAGCAACAGGCGCTGCGCGAGGCGCGTCAATCAGGCGGCGCAGATGACTACTGATCGACCAGTATGCCGCCTGGCATGAACTGCCACGTGCGGGTGACGTGCAGGATGTCGGGGTCGTCCTGGGTCTTGGGCAGGGCCGCGAAGGGTTCTGACAGCTTGACGATGCGCAGTGCGGCGTTGTCCAGCATCGGGACATGGCTTGACTGGATGATGCGGGTGGAATCCACACTGCCGTCGCGGCGCACGCCGACACTGATCACCACCACCCCGCCGATCCGGCGTCGCCGCGCTTCGTCCGGATAGTTGAGGTTGCCGACGCGTTCGACCCGATCGACCCAGCCGCGCAGGTATTCCGCCCACGCGTATTCCCTGGTGCTGGCAGAGACGAACTTGCGCTTCGGGCGCTTGGCGTACTGCTGGGAGCGCAGGTGGATCTCAGCGGCAAGCCGGGCCATCGCGATGTCGCGACTGATTTTTTCCTGGCCTTGCGGCAGCGGGTTCGGCTGGACTTCGGGTCGCGGCTGCGTGGCAGGCATGGTTTCTTCCGCCGCGGTGGTGGTGATCACCCGCGACTCCGGTGGCGGGCTCGGCGCCGGTGTCTGCGCGTGCAGTGGCCGCGGCGCCAGCCCGTCCACCGGCTGTGTCAATGGCCCGGCCTGTGGCGCAGTCGGGCGCGTGCTCTTGTCGTGCTCACCGCCGCCCTGATTGGCCGCCTGGGCCAGGAAGTCAGCCTGCTTCGGGGTCAGCGCCGACTTGGTCTGGGTCAGGATCACATCGAGCGTCGGTATCACCGGCGCTGCGTCTTCCACGGCAAAGCCAATCCCCAGGATCAGCAGAGCGTGCAGTAACACCGACAGCACCATGGTCGCGCCAAGCCGGTCGGATTCGCCGATGCGTGGCGCGGGGTGCGTGGGGAAAGCGACTGCCTGCGCCATCAGCCGGCCAGCCTGGCCTCGATGCGCTCGAACAGGCTGCCGGCGATGTCCAGGCCGAATTGCGCGTCGAGTTCGCGGATGCAGGTTGGACTGGTGACGTTGACTTCGGTCAGGTAGTCGCCGATCACGTCCAGGCCGACGAACAGCATGCCGCGGCGTTTCATTTCGGGACCCACCTGGGCGGCAATCCAGCGGTCGCGGTCGCTCAAGGGCCGGCCCTCACCGCGGCCACCTGTGGCGAGGTTGCCGCGGAACTCGTCGCCCTGCGGGATCCGCGCCAGGCAGTAGTCCACCGGCTCGCCATCGACCAGCAGGATGCGCTTGTCGCCCTCGGTGATTTCCGGCAGGTAGCGCTGCGCCATCGCCAGCTGACGGCCGCCATCGGTCAGGGTTTCCAGGATTACGTTGAGGTTGGCCTCGCCGGCGCGGGCGCGGAAGATCGAGCGTCCGCCCATCCCGTCCAGCGGCTTGAGTACCGCGTCGCGGTGTTCGCCGACGAAGGCTTTCAATGCGGCCGGGCTGCGGCTGACCAGGGTTTCCGGGCAGCATTGCGGGAACAGCAGCGCGGCAAGTTTTTCGTTGAAGTCGCGCAGCCCCTGCGGATCGTTGACGACCAGTGCGCCCTGGCGCTGGGCGATGCCGAGGATCTGGGTGTCGTGGATGTAGTTCGCGTCTACCGGCGGGTCGGTGCGCATCAACACGACGTGCCTGGGTCCGAATTCAATTTGTGACGGCGATCCCAGATCGAACCAATGGCTCGTATCGTCGGTGACGCGCAGCGTCATGCACTCGGTCACCGCGCGCGCGTTCTGCAACGACAATGCGCCGGGCACGACATAGTGCAGGCGATGCCCGCGCTGCTGCGCCGCCAGCAGCATTGCGAACGTCGAGTCCTTGGCAGGCTTGATGGATGCGATCGGGTCCATCACCACGATCACGTCGAGCGGCAAGTCAGGCGTCATGGTCACATCCGGCGAAAGCTGCGGAAATGGTAGCAGGGCCCTTCGCCGATTCATCGAAGTGACGCGTCGCGGCGCTTGACAGGTCGCGCCCGTACTGGGATACAGACAGTCCGCCCCGCGATGGATTTTCGCGGGCAGCGATCGGGTTGCAAGGGGAACGCATGGCGCAGAAGGACGGACAGGACGTCAGCCTCAATGGTCTGAGGGTGATGGTCATTGATGATTCCAAGACGATCCGCCGCACGGCGGAAACCCTGCTTGTTCGCGAGGGCTGCCAGGTCGTGACTGCGACCGACGGGTTCGAGGCATTGTCGAAAATCGCCGACCAGAACCCGCAGATCATCTTCGTTGACATCATGATGCCGCGCCTGGATGGCTATCAGACCTGCGCGCTGATCAAGAACAACCAGACCTTCAAATCCGTGCCTGTCATCATGCTTTCATCAAAGGACGGGTTGTTCGACAAAGCGCGGGGGCGCATCGTCGGTTCCCAGCAATACCTGACAAAACCATTCACGCGCGAAGAACTTCTTGGCGCGATTCGGAAGTACGTCAACGCCTGACCGGGGGGTAGGGCATCCATGGCACGCATACTGCTGATTGAAGATTCACCGACCGAAACTGCGGTCATGGTCCAACTGCTTGAACGTAACGGACACCAGGTGACCACCTCGGACAATGCCGAGGACGGCATCGCCACCTGCCGGCGTGACAAGCCGGACCTGGTGTTGATGGACGTGGTATTGCCGGGCATGAATGGCTTCCAGGCCACCCGCGCGCTGTCCCGTGATACCGACACCAGCCACATCCCGGTATTGATCGTGTCCACCAAGGGGCTGGATACCGACAAGATGTGGGGCCTGCGCCAGGGCGCCAAGGATTACATCGTCAAGCCGCCGCGTGAAACCGACCTGATGGATCGCATCAACGCATTGGTCGGGCACTGACAATGGCCAGGCGCGGCAAATCCAGGGGCAACGCGAAGCCGCCCGACCAGGCAGCGCCTGACAAGGTGGTTCCCGCGCAGAACACGGTCACGCCGGCCGCAGTGCGTGAGGCTGACCGCGTTCTGGATGTGTCGCAGCGGGCCGTCGGGAATGAGGCATCTGCGGAGCCGGAGCTCGCCGCCAAGACAGGAAAGCCTGGAAAACCCGACAAGCCGGCGCGCAAGCCCAAGCTGCAGGCGCGCGACACGCGTGCGCCCTTCCTGGTGCTGGCCGACTACGAACAACGCAGCCTCGCGCACATCGCCGGGTTGCCGGAGCAGCTGGATGCGCCAGGCCTGTGGCGCGGGGTAGCGTATCGGATCGGCAGCCACCGCCTGGCCTCCGGCTTCGACGAGGTGGTCGAAATCCTGCCGATGCCGGCGCTGACTCCGGTGCCCGGCGCGCAGTCGTGGATGCTGGGGGTGGCCAACGTGCGCGGCACCCTGCTGCCGGTGGTCGACCTCAAGCAATTCCTTGAAGGCGAGCGCACCGTGCTGCATGAAAGCCAGCGCGTGCTGGTGGTGCGCCAGCCCGGCGGGGAAGTCGCCGTCACCATTGATGAGTTGTTTGGACAGCGCAGCTTCGTCGACGGGCAAGGTATCGATACCGCCCAAGTGTCTGAAGGTCGCTATGCCCACTTCATCGATCGCGCCTATCGCATTGGCGAGTACGACTGGGGCGTGTTCAGCCTTGATCGCCTCGCCCGTACCCCTGAATTCCGCCAAGCCGCCGCCTGATACGCGGTCACATACGCAAGCCGAGGTCGCAACATGAGCACTTTGATGGATTCCGCCGCCGGTAAGGGTCAAAACCTCAGCACGCGTACGTGGGCCACGATCCTGGTCGTGTCGCTCGTCGTGTTCGGCGCCAATACCCTGTACGCCACCACCAAGGCCGCGCGCCTGGGCGGCGCCAGTACGTCGGCATCGCGACTGCAGCTCAACTCGCAGCGCCTGGCCAACCAGGGGCGAGATGCGGTCGAGGGCAAGGTCGAGGCATTCACGGCGTTCAAGGACACCAAGGCCGAGGTGGCCGAGGACATCAAGACCCTCAATGATCGTTTCGGCGACGCCGCTGGCGTCTCCGGGCCGATCCGCACCGTCACCAATACCTGGGAGCCGCTGGCCAAGCGCGCGGATGAAGTCTTGGCCAGCCAGGCCGCGGTCACGGCGCTGTCCGGTCGCGCAGACAGTTTCAGCGCCAAGGTGCCGCAGCTGCAGGCGCAGTTGAACGAGGTCGTCCGTGGCCTGGTGTCTGGCGGGGCGAGTTCCGGTCAGGTGTTCACCGCGTTGCAGCAGGTGGTGACGTCGGCGGGTATGGCTCGCCGTATCGCCGAATTGCAGGCCGGTGGCAGTGGCGCACAAGTGGCGGCCGGTGCGCTGGCTCGCGACTCGGCGGTGTTTGATCGCTCGATGAGCGCGCTGCGCAATGGCAGTGGCGACATTGCCAAGGTCACCGCGGCAGGCGCGGTCGGTCCCCTGGCCCAGGCCAATACGCTTTGGCAGGACATGAAGAAGGATCTGGACGCGATCGTCGTCAGCTCCAGCAACCTGCTCGGGGCGCAGACCTCGGTGGCCGCGCTGACCACTGGTTCGGACAAGCTGCTGTCTGACAGCGAAAACCTGTTTGCCGCGTTTACGTCGTTCGGCTCGCTGAAGGACACCAGCATCGTCGGTGGGATCTGGGTCAGCATCCTGTCCGGCCTTGGCATCCTGTTGTCGCTGGTCGGGCTGTACTTCAGCACGCGTAGCGCAGAGCGCACACGCTACCAGACCACCAAGGAACTCAACGACCGCAACCAGGAGGCGATCATGCGCCTGCTGGACGAAATGGGATCGCTCGCGGAAGGCGACCTGACCGTGAAGGCAACCGTGACCGAAGACATGACCGGCGCGATCGCGGACTCGATCAACTTCGCGGTCGAGCAACTGCGCAGCCTGGTGACGACCATCAACGACACCTCGGTGCACGTGGCGTCCAGCGCGCAGGAAACCCAGGCCACCGCCATGCATCTGGCCGAAGCAGCGGAGCACCAGGCGCAGGAAATCAGTTCCGCCTCCGGCCGCATCACCGAAATCGCGGCCAGCATCAACCAGGTCTCGCAGAACTCCGCCGATTCGGCCGAGGTGGCGCGGCGCTCGGTGCAGATCGCGACCAACGGTGCGGGCGTGGTGCGGCAGACGATCGCCGGCATGGACAGCATCCGCGACCAGATCCAGGAAACCTCCAAGCGCATCAAGCGACTGGGTGAAAGCTCGCAGGAAATCGGCTCGATCGTGGAACTGATCAACGACATTTCCGAGCAGACCAATATCCTGGCGTTGAACGCGGCCATCCAGGCGGCCTCGGCCGGTGAGGCCGGCCGCGGATTCGCGGTGGTCGCCGATGAAGTGCAACGTCTCGCCGAACGCTCCTCCAGCGCGACCAAGCGCATCGAATCGCTGGTGCAGACCATTCAGGCCGACACCAACGAAGCGGTGAGTTCGATGGAACAGACGACCTCGGAAGTGGTCGCCGGTGCACGCCTGGCCGAGGATGCGGGTACTGCGCTGGGCGAGATCGAAAAAGTGTCGGCGGACTTGTCCGGGCTGATTCAGGGCATCTCCATCGAGGCGGCGCAGCAGTCCACCGCCGCCACCGACATCACCCAGACCATGAATACCATCCAGTCGATCACCGCGCAGACCTCGCACGGCGCCAGCCAGACGGCCGAGTCGATCGGCAACCTGGCCCAGCTCGCCGCCGACCTGCGTCGCTCGGTCGCTGACTTCAAGCTGCCAGTCTGAGCGCCGGACAGGACCGCGTCGGGATGAACAGCACCGTCCAGGCACGCCCCGCATCCGTGCGCGGCCCAACCGGAGCGCCGCGATGACCACGGCGCTGCGTAATGCCATCGACCACACTGCGCTCGGCTGGGTAAAGCCCGAGATCGACGAGACCCTGCGCCAGGCGCGGCTCGAGATCGAGGCCTTCGCCGAATCGCCGGGTGAGATCGAGCGCATGCAGGGCTGCGCCGACTACCTGCACCAGGTGCACGGCACCTTGCGCATGCTGGAATTGCGGGCGCCGGCGATGGTGGCC
>JBBSTP010000071.1:0-9792 GCA_038235795.1 Lysobacterales bacterium
AGCGCCAATCCCCACGCTCTGTTGATGCGGCTGCCATACGGCGAATGGATCACCAGCTGGGTGCCGCCGGATTCGTCGAAGAAGCGCTCCAGCGCGATCCTCGCCTGGCTGGGCAGCATGCCGAAACTGGCGAACTGGGCGGCCACGTATTCGGCAATCTGCGCGGCCGCCGATTCGCCCAGCGCAAGTTCGGCGAGCAGCCAACGTTTGGCGCCGGTTTCACCGCCCTGCTCCAACTGCACCTGCAAGGATTCCCGCAGCCGCGACACACTGACGGACAGTTCGATGCTGCGGCCGGGCGCCTCGCCCAGCCAGAAGGGAATGCTCGGCGGCATGCCCTGTGCGTCCTCGACCCGCACCCTGCCCGCTTCCACCCGCAGGATCCGGTAACTGGCGTTGCCGAGCTGGAAGATGTCGCCGGCGATCGACTCGATCGCGAAGTCTTCGTTGATCGTGCCAATGGTGATGGCCTGAGGCTCCAGCAGCACCTGGTAGTCGGCAGTGTCGGGGATCGTGCCGCCGGACATGGTGGCGGTCAAACGCGCACCCTTGCGCCCGCGCAGCTTGCGGTGCACCGCATCCCGATGCAGGTAGGCCGACCGCGCACCGCGGCGCGTGGTGAAGCCATCGGCCAACATCCGCAGTACGTCGTCATAGTCCTTGCGTGCCAGCGTGGCATACGGCCATGCGCGCCGGATCATCTGGAACAGCGCGTCCTCGTCCCACTCGCGGCAAGCGACTTCGGCCACGATCTGCTGGGCCAGCACATCAAGCGGCGCTGGCGGCATGATCAATGCATCCAGCTCACCACGACGCACGCTGTCCAGCAATGCGGCGCATTCGATCAGCTCATCGCGCGAGGTCGGGATCAGCCTGCCCTTCGGCACGCCGCCGACTTGATGCCCGGCGCGACCCACGCGCTGCAGGAAGGCCGCGATCGAGCGCGGAGAACCAATCTGGCAGACCAGGTCGATGTCGCCGATGTCGATACCAAGTTCCAAGGATGCGGTGGCGACCAGCACCTTCAATTTGCCCGCCTTGAGCCGTTGCTCGGCATCCAGCCGAAACTCCTTGGCCAGGCTGCCGTGATGCGCAGCCACATGTTCCTTGCCAAGCAATTCGCCAAGATGGCGCGCGGCGCGTTCGGCCATGCGCCGGGTGTTGACGAAGACCAGCGTGGTCGCGTGCGTCTCGACCAATTGCGCCACGCGTTCGTACAGCAGCTCCCATTGCGCGGTCGACATCACCGGCTGCAAAGGCACCGGCGGCAGCTCCAACGCCAGGTCGCGCGCACGCGCATGGCCCACGTCGACGATGGTGCAGTCTTTCTTGTCGCCCGTCGGGGCGGCTCCGGACAGGAACTTCGCCACGTCCTCGATCGGCTTCTGCGTCGCCGACAGGCCAACCCGTGTTGCGCGATGCCCGGTCAATGCATCCAGCCGTTCCAGTGACAGCGCAAGGTGACTGCCGCGCTTGCTCTGCACCAGTGCATGGATTTCATCAAGGATCACGCTGCGCACGCCGCCGAGCATCACGCGGCCGGATTCGGAGCCCAACAGCACGTACAGGGATTCTGGCGTGGTCACCAGGATGTGCGGCGGCCGCTTGCGCATCGCCACGCGCTGCGCCGGCGGGGTATCGCCGGTGCGGACCGCAGTACGGATAGCGACATCGGGCATGGCGCGCGCCGACAGTTGTTCGCGAATGCCGGCCAGCGGTGCTTCAAGATTGAGGTGGATGTCGTTTGACAGCGCTTTCAAGGGCGAGACGTACAGCACCAGGGTGGTGTCCGGCAGTCCGTGCGACAGGCCCTCGCGCACCAACGCATCGATCGCGGTCAGGAACGCAGTGAGGGTCTTGCCGGAACCGGTCGGCGCAGCCACCAGGGTGTCCCGTCCACTGGCGATCGCTGGCCACGCCCGCACCTGCGCCTCGGTAGGCTCCGGGAAACTGCAGGAGAACCAGGCGGCGACCGCAGGATGGAACGCAGCGAGCGCCGGATGCGCGGACATGGCGTGATTATCCGCCGTCGCGCCCGTCCTTGAATGAACATGGCCACTGGCGAAATCAATCCGGATCTGTGCACTTGCCGCAGGCATCCGTCGACGCTGACTGATCTGGATCTCACCAGCTGCGACGCGCCGTGAGCCAGATCGAACTCAGCCGCCGACGAACAGGGTTCGATAATCGGGCTGCAGGACCGGTAACAGCGCGCGCGCCGGAACTTCCACGGTTTTGGTGCCTTCCACGTAAGGTCCCACCTGGAATGGCGGGAACACGAAACGCAGCGCGCGAATGCGACCACCGACATCCATCACCGGCTCGAACTGGGCGAAGTTTTCCGCCTTCGGCGCCGTGCCGTCGTCGATCATCTTGCTAGATGATTCAAGCTGTTGCGCCCGTGCGCTACCTTCCACTTGATCGGCATCCATCCGTTGTGACAGCGCAGTCATCAACTGTTCCCGGCTCAGGTCCGACAGCACCTGCCAAGCCGCCGGCGTGAACAACCCTTTGCTGGTCAACATCTGTTCGCGTTTCGGCAACCACACGAAACGCGCGACCAGCGGGATGCCATGCGCGCCGCCGGTATAGCTGCTGCCGTCGGCCGCGACTGCAACCACGTCGCTGGTCTCGACCAGACCGGTGAATTGCAGGCTGAGGTCATAAGGGGCTGTCGGCTTTTTGCCTTGCAGGCCGGCGACCGCCTGCATCAAGTCGGCGCGTGCTGCATCGGCATAAGTCTGCAACGCTTTCGCCAGCCCCGGATACGCCCGCGCCGACTGTGGATAGCTGATTCCGACGATGTAGTCCGGCTTGGTTTCAACCTCATCCTGCAGGCTGTTGGCGTCGGGATCGGCATCGGCTGCAGCCGCCACCTGCACTTGCGTATCCGGCGTTGGGGTGCTGCCGCCACGTTCGCAGCCGGACAGGCTGATCAATGTCAGCAGTAAGAAAGGGAGTGCGTGTTTGAACATGCGCATCACGATGGATCACGTGGATATGGGATATGACGGCAAGCAGTCTAGGCAGCAGCCGTTGAAGGTCACGTGAGACGTTGCGGCTGCAACTGCCGGTTGCTACAACGAAAAAGCCCGGCCGAAGCCGGGCTTTTTGACGCGAGTTCAGGCGACCTTAGTCAGCCTGGACTTCATCAGCCTGCAAGCCTTTCTGGCCCTGCACGACCTTGAAGGAGACCTTCTGGCCTTCCTGCAGCGACTTGAAGCCGGTTCCCTGGATCGAGCGGAAATGGACGAAGACGTCCGGGCCGCTTTCCGGGGTGATGAAGCCAAAGCCCTTGGCGTCGTTGAACCACTTGACGGTACCAGTCTGACGATCCGACATGTTGTGTTACTCCTTAGAACAGTATGAATTGTTGACACGCTCCGCCGAAACGGACCGAGACTGTCGAGCAAGGGGTAACGCACACGATGTAGCGGATCACATGGATCTACCGCATCGGGTCACGATGTACCGTGATCCCGCTTGAAACAGTGGGCGCACGATACCCTTTTTTTGGGTGCAGGTGTGAATGGGCGAAAATATTTTTAATTCCGCGCAGCACACCATCCGTCGGGGCTCACTTGACTACCAGTCGGTATGCCCCGGTAGCAGCCCGCGCAACTCGGCATCGGTCAGGTTGCGCCACTGGCCCGGCTTGAGATGGCCCAGCTTGACGTTGCCAATCCGCACCCGCAGCAGGTGTTTTACCCTGTGCCCGAAATGCGCCGCCATCATCCGGATCTGCCGGTTCAGGCCCTGCACCAGCACGATCCGGAAGCCGACCGCGCCCAGCTTGCCGGTCTTGCAAGGCAGGGTGCGCTCGCCATGGATCGGAACGCCGCCGCGGGCCATGCCGCGCAGGAAGTCGTCGGTCACGGTGTGGTTGATCTCGACCAGATATTCCTTCTCCAGCTTGTGCTCGGCGCGCAGGATCTGGTTGACGATATCGCCATTGCTGGTCAGCAGGATCAGCCCTTCAGACTCCTTGTCCAGACGGCCGATCGGGAAAATGCGCTGCTCATGGCCCACACAATCAACGATGTTGTGCTTGACCGTGGACTCGGTGGTGCTGGTCACCCCGACCGGCTTGTTCAGCGCGATGTAGATGTGCCGGCGCTGGCCCTTGGGCGCAGTGCGCGGTGCCAGTGGCTTGTCGTCGATGCGGACCCGGTCGCCCTCGCCCAGCTCTGCGCCGATGCGCGCCCGCAAGCCATTGACGGTGACCCGCCCTTCGACGATCAAGCGGTCGGCTTCACGGCGGGAGCAGTACCCGGCATCTGAAATGTGCTTGTTGAGGCGCATGGGCGCGCATTCTACGCGCCCGGCGATCCGTGCTCCCAATCAGGCCCGCAAACCCTCGTAATCCGGGTGCTTGCGCATCCAGCCATCGGCATAGGAACACTGCGGCACGACCTTCCATCCTTCGCTGCGCGCATGATCAAGCGCGGCTTTCACCAACGCCCCTGCAATCCCGCGTCCGCTGATGGCCGATGGCACGATTGTGTGGGTGATGGTCATCTCATCTCCGGCCAATTCGTATTCCACGTAGCCGGTCACATCGTCGACAACGGTATTGAAGCGGTGCGCCTTCGCATCATGCTGGATCGGGTTGTCCATCTCGCAACTCCTGTCGTATCAGTTCGCCGAAGGATGCAGCAGCGTCTGCATGAAGTGGGTGAATACCCGTGGCTCCATGAGCAGGGTGAACATCACACCATAGGCCGCGCCCCACAGATGCGCGCTGTGGTTGACGTTGTCGCGCCCGCGCCGATCCATCCAGACGCTGTAGCCGACGTACAGGAAGGCGAAGATGAAGGCCGGAATGGGCACCGGAATCGGAAAGATGATCAACGTCGACCAGGGATCGAACAGGATGAACGCGAACAGCACCGCCGACACGCCACCGGACGCGCCGAGGCTGCGGTAATCCGGGTCACGCCGATGGGCGATGTAGGTCGGCAGGATCGAGATCACAATCGCCGACAGGTAAAACATCACGAAACCCGTCACCCCGATCCATTCGGAGAAGATCCGCTCCACCGCCGCGCCGAACGAGAACAACGTGATCATGTTGAACAGCAGGTGCATCCAGTCGGCATGCACGAAGCCGTAACCCAGCAGGCGGTCGTATTGCATGCGGCGCTCGACGGCCGGCGGCCACAGGATCAGCCGTTCCAGCAACGCGCGGTCGTTGAAGCCGCGCCATGATACCAATACGGTGATCGCGACGATGACCAGGGTGGCGGAGAATGTCATGCTCCGGCTCCGGTGCGGTCAGGCCGCACGGTAATAGTCCTGCATCGGATAGCCCCTCGCGTACACGGCGAAAACAGCCGCGGCAAGGAACGCGAACCCGGCGAAGAAGAACATCAGGAAAGCGGTCTCGCTCATGCCGCTGCCCGCGATCCAGTCGCTTGCGGTCTGGTTGCGCACCGCGGCATTGGTCAACAACACCCACAGGTTGCCGACCGTTACGGCCAGCATCCACAGGCTCATGATCGTGCCCTTCATCGATGGTGGCGCCTGGCTGTAGGCAAACTCCAGCCCGGTCGCCGAAACCAGCACCTCGCCGAAGGTCAGCAGCGCATACGGCAGTACCTGCCAGGTGATCGAGGTCGGATCACCGCCGTCAATCTGTATTTGCAGCAGTCCTGCCACGACCCAGGCCATGCCCGAGAAGGCAATGCCCCAACCCATGCGCTTGAGCGCCGTCACTTCGAAGCCCATGCGGCGCAGCGCCGGATACAGGACGATGTTGTTGAACGGAATGATGAGCATCACCAGCATCGGATTGAGGGCCTGCATCTGCGCGGACTGGAACCAGTCCGGCTTGGTCATCAACTCCCCTTGCAGCACCCACGTGGATGCCTTCTGATCGAACAACGACCAGAACGGCGTGACCAGGGCGAACACGATCATGATCCGCAGCACCGCACGCACGGCGTTGATCGCAGCCTCCGGGTGCTCGCCGCGTGCACGCTGCAACTGCATCGATGCACCGGCGCCGCCAAACCCCATCACCAGCACAAGTGCCAGGCAGAACGCCGGCACGAACTCGAGCTTGCCGAGCGGCCACATCAACATCGCCGCCAGTGCGAGTACACCGCCCACGCCTGCAACCGCCATGCCCGCGCCGCCCTTGGACAGCGCCGAGCGCACGACGCGCAGGAAGCTGTGCGGATCGGGCGGCGAAGGCGGCATCATCACGTACTTGGCCCGTCCCAACCAGAAGATGAAGAGCGCCAGCGCCATCAACATACCGGGGATGCCGAACGCCACCGACGCGCCGTAGTTGCGCAGGAAGATCGGCATCAGCAGCGACGCAAAGAAGCTGCCGAAATTGATCGTCCAGTAGAAAGCGTCGTAGACCACTTTTGCCCGATGCTTGTTGGCCTGGGTGAACTGGTCGCCGACGAACGCCGACACCAACGGTTTGATGCCGCCGCTGCCCAGCGCGATCAGGAACAGCCCGGTATAGAAACCGGTGCGGTTGCCTTCGAAAATGGCCAAGCACGCATGGCCTGCCACGTAGACCAGCGACAACCAGAAGATGGTGTTGTACTTGCCGTAGAACCGGTCGGACAGCCAGCCGCCCAGCAACGGGAAGAAGTACACGCCGATCACGAAGGTATGGAAGACATCCTTGGCGATCCCCTGGCGCTCGGCGACCGGCGCATAGCCAAGGATGAGGCTGGTCACCAGGAACGGCACCAGGATGTTGCGCATGCCGTAGAAGCTGAAGCGCTCGCAGGCCTCGTTGCCGATGATGTACGGGATCTGCCGCGGCAGGGGTGCGTTCGGGTCCGGTGCGGTGCCAGTTGTGCTCATGCGTGACTCGGGCGATGCGGATTCGCAAGCCTAACCGATGCCGTGCCAGCGATTCGCGCGCCGGTCATGCGGTCAGGTCCAGTCGGTCAGCGCTTCACGCGCGCACAGTTCGGTGAACGACTGTCGCGCCTTCATTCGCTGTGCCAGTGCCGCAAGCTGCGGCCACTCGGTTCCGGGCTTGGGCATGCCGCGCGACCAGCGCATCAGCATGGTCAGGTAGAAATCGGCAACGGTCGGCGCATTGCCGAGCAGGTATGGCCCATGCGCGGCCAGGTGGTCGTCGATGCGCTGCCACTGCGCACCGACCCGGGCGGCGCAGTGTTCGCGGACCGCATCGGCATGCGCCTCGCCGGCCGGCTCGTGCGGATACCACCACTGCCGGAACAAGGGCTGCACCATGTTGGCCAGGTTGAACATCCACTGCAGGTAGTCGGCGCGACGCGGATCGTCGAATGCCGGTGCCAGCTTGGCTTCCGGATGACGCTCGGCAAGCAGCATCGCCATCGCCGCGGCTTCGTAATGCGGCGCGCCATCGATGACCAGCGTCGGCACCACGCCATTCGGGTTCATCGCCAGGTATTCCGGAGTTTTCTGCGCCTTGGCCGCGGTATCGACCAGATGCAGCTGGTGGGGCGTGCCGGTTTCGATCAACAACCAGTGCACCAGTACGCTCGCGGCGCCGGGCGCGTAGTACAGGGTCATCATGGTCATGGCGGTTCCTCGGCGTCGAACGATGGCGGATTCTCGCACGCGTCCCGGCGACAATCCCGAGTGCGCTCATGACGGCTGTCGCCCGCCCCAAACGGCGCCCGGTTAATATCGCTTTCTTGAATTGCTATCCCGATGACGGAGACTCTCCATGCGCCGCTCCCTGTTGCTCGCTGCCCTGCTCGCCGGTTCGTTCGGCGCCACTGCAGCCAATACACCGCTGAGCACGATCTCAGAACGCTCCGGCTTCACCACGACGGGTCGTTACCGCGAGGTCATTGCGTTGTGCGATGCGTTCGCCAAGACCTACCCACGCTCGGTGCGCTGCTTGGAGTTCGGTACCTCCCCGGAAGGGCGGCCGATGAAAGCGATGGCGGTCTCCACCAGCGGCGCCCTTGACCCCAAGGCTGCGCGCGCCAAGGGCCTGCCGGTGGTCCTGGTCCAGGGTGGCATCCACGCGGGCGAGATCGACGGCAAGGATGCCGGTTTCTGGCTGATCCGTGACCTGCTTGACGGCAAGGTGGGCAAAGGCGTGTTGGACAAGACGGTGCTGCTGTTCGTGCCCGTGTTCAACGTCGACGGGCATGAGAACTTCCGCGCCTGGAACCGCCCGAACCAGCGCGGACCCGAGCAGATGGGCTTCCGCGTCACCGGCCAACGCTACAACCTCAATCGCGACTACGTAAAGGCGGACACGCCGGAGATGCGGGCGCTGCTCGGGCTGGTGAACCGTTGGGACCCGTTGGTGGAACTCGACCTGCACGTGACTGACGGCGCCAAGTTCCAGCACGACGTGTCGATCACCGGCGAGCCCACCAACTCCGGCGACGAGGACTTGCGCATGGCGGGGCGCGCGCTGCGCGACGGGATCATCGACAGGCTCGCCACGCAGGGCTCGTTGCCCGTGGCGTTTTATCCCAGTTTCGACAAAAGCGACGATCCCAATTCCGGGTTCGTCCACGGCGTCAATACGCCGCGTTTTTCCGATGGCTATTACCCGCTGCGCAACCGCATCGGCATCCTGGTGGAAACCCACTCCTGGAAGGACTACGCGCATCGCGTGCGCACCACCTACAACGCGGTCCTGGACGCCCTGGAGCTGACGGCTGCCAACGCCAGCCAATGGCAATCGCTGGCCCGCGATGCCGACCAACGCGCTGCGCAGCTGGGCGGAAAATCGGTGCCGCTGGACTACAAGGCCACCGACAAGGTGCGCACGATCGACTTCCTCGGCTATGCCTACACGCGCACGCCGTCGGACGTGTCCGGCGCGCTGATGACGCGTTACGACGACACCAAGCCGCAAGTGTGGAAGGTGCCGCTGCGCGACGAAATCGTTCCGGGTACCGTCATTACCGCACCCAAGGGCGGTTACCTGGTCCCGCCGCAATTCGCCGGAAAAGTATCCAAGCAACTGCTGGTCCATGGCATCGATTTCCGCATCCTTGCGTCTGCAGTGAAAGCCGCGCCGGTGCAGGTGTTCCAGTCCGACACAGCCAAATTCTCGCCGGCGTCGATGGAAGGCCATCAGCGGGTGAGCCTGTCGGGCCACTGGACCGCGCAGGCCAGTGATATTCCAGCCGGTTCCCTGTTCGTGCCCATCGCGCAGCCCAAGGCGCGCCTGTTGCTCAATATCCTGGAGCCGCAGGCGCCCGATTCGATGGCGGCATGGGGCGACTTCAACAACGCCTTCGAGCAGAAAGAATACATGGAGCCATACGTCGCCGAGGAACAGGCGCGGTCGATGATGGCCAAGGATCCGGCGCTGAAGGCGGCGTTTGAAACGAAGCTGCGCAACGACGCGGAGTTCGCCAAGGATCCGTTCGCGCGGCTGGATTTCTTCTATCGTAGGCACCCGGCATGGGACATGGGCGTCAACCGTTATCCGGTGCTGCGCACCGACACGGTGTATTGAGGTTGCGGCTGGCGGCGCCTACCAGCGGGTGATCGCCACGCGGCTCTGAATGCCCCGCGCGTTCGATATAGGCGTCGATTCGAGGGTCCGGCTTCATGGGTGGTTTCATCGGCTTGACCATGGGCTTGCACACAGCGAATCTCCGCGCCATTCTGCGCCCACGACCCGATGTCGAGGAAGGTCAAGTCATGAGCCAATCGGAACGCCGCAAGGACGAACACCGCAGCACACACGAGATGCGCGCAGAGCTCAGCGAGGCGCAGCTGGACACCTTGGGCGAACTGGAGCGCTACGGCTGGGAGTTGAAATTCATTCGCCGACCGATCTTCCAGCCGTCAATC